>CAZCWA010000290.1:0-6671 GCA_964502265.1 uncultured Myxococcaceae bacterium
TCCTCGGCCGGCTGGGCGGGGACCTCGAGATCATGCTGCTCTCCACCTGCAACCGCATGGAGGTGTACGCGGCGGGGCTGGAGCCGAACCGGATCCGGGAGCGCGTGCTCTGCCTGCTCTCGGAGATCAGCGGGATGGCGGTCGCCGAGCTGTCGCAGCACCTGTTCGAACATCGTGGCGAGGCGGCGCGGCGGCATCTGTTCCGCGTGGCGAGCAGCCTGGACTCGATGGTGGTGGGCGAGCCGCAGATCCTCGGGCAGGTGAAGGAGGCGCTGCAGCGGGCCCAGCAGGCCGGGTCGGTGCGCGGGGAGTTGCAACGGACGCTCTCGGAGGCCTTCTCCTGCGCCAAGCGGGTCCGGACCGAGACCGAGATCGGCCGTGCTGCCGTCTCGATGGCGTCCGCCGCCGTCCAGCTCGCGGGGAAGATCGTGGGGGAGCTGACCGAGGCCACCGCCCTGATCGTCGGCGCAGGGGAGATGGGGGCGCTCTCGGCGAAGCACCTCGCGCACGCCGGGGTGGGGCGGGTCTGGATCGCCAACCGAACCCTCTCGCGGGCTCAGGCGCTGGCGGCCGAGGTGGGCGGAGAGGCCGTCCCCTTCGGCGAGCTGCACGCGGCGATGGCGAAGGCGGACCTCGTCATCTCCACCACCGCGTCGGAGAAGCCGCTGTTCACCCAGGAGAACGTGGCGCCCGCGCTCAAGTCGCGCCGGCACCGGCCCCTGGTGATGGTCGATCTCTCGGTGCCGCGGGACATCAGCCCGGACGTCCACCGGCTCGAGGGCGTCTACCGGTACGACGTGGACGACATCCAGCGGGTGGTGACCCAGAACGCCGCCACGCGCGCCGCCGAGGCCGCGAAGGCGGAGGCGCTGGTGGAATCCGAGCTCGCCCGGGCGATGCGTGCCCGAACCGTCCGCGCCCAGCTCCCGGTGCTGGTCCAGCTCCGCGCACGCGCGGAAGGGATCGCCAAGGCGGAGATCGAGCGGACCCTCGCGCGCCTCGGGCCTTTGGACGAGAAGCAGCGCAAGAGCGTGGAGGCGATGGGCATGGCGATCATCAACAAGCTCCTGCACACGCCCGCCACCCGCTTGCGAGCCCTGGGCGCAGAGCAGGAGGCCGACTCGCTCGCCCAGGCCACCGCCCACCTCTTCGGGCTCGACGAGGAGTCCGCGACTCCGCCCGCTTCCGCCGCGGCCACTCGTGCCGCTGCTGCCGCTGTTGCCGCCGCGGCCCGCGCGCCCGCCGCCGTTCCCGCGGGAGAACGCTCCTCCGAGCGGCGCGAGGAGCACCTGATGGCGGGCCTGGCCGTGGCCGCCGCTGGGTGAGCGCGGGCGCCGGTGGCTCCGCCGGCACATGCAGGATACTGCCGCTGATGCGCGCGGCGCCGGAAGTATACTGCTTGTCCGCTCGCCGCCGGCGCGCATGATGCGGAACTATATTGCATGTTCCGGCAGCCCCGCCGGCCGTGACGGGAGGAACATCGGGCAGGCCGTCGGGGCGGGTTAGAGTCGCCGTGTGACGGCGTTGACCTTTCACGCCCTGGAGGAGCTGCGGCGATCCCACCCGGCCTGGCGGCTGTTGGCTTCGCCGCACGCGGCCTTCGTCGGCAGCTTCCTGCACGCCACCTTCATCGTCCCGAACGTGCGCACGCTGCCGGCGCACGCGCTCTCCTCGCGTCTGGACGATCACCTCCATGCCCTGCGCGAGGAGCTGGGGCCGGGAGCGCTGCCGCGCACCTCCACCGAGTACCTCGACGAGTGGGCGTCCGATCGCCACGGCTGGCTCCGCAAGTACTACCCGGAGGAGGGGGACGAGCCCTGCTTCGATCTCACCGCGGGGACGGAGAAGGCGCTCGAGTGGCTCGCTTCAATGCGGCAGCGCCAGTTCGTCGGGACGGAGTCCCGGCTGCTCACCGTGTTCGACCTGCTCCGGCAGCTCGCGGAGCAGACGGACCCGGACGTGGAGGCGCGGCTGGCGGAGCTCAAGCGCCGGCGCGACGTGATCGACGGCGAGATGGACCGCCTGCTGGGCGGCGAGGTGCGGCTGCTCGACTCGACCCGGATCAAGGACCGGTTCCAGCAGATCGTCGCCACCGCGCGGGGCCTGCTGTCGGACTTCCGCGAGGTGGAGCAGAACTTCCGCGAGCTCGACCGCGGCGTGCGCGAGAAGATCGCGACGTGGCACGGGACGAAGGCAGAGCTGCTGGAGCGCATCTTCGGCGACTCGGACGCCATCCTCGACTCGGACCAGGGACGCAGCTTCCGCGCGTTCTGGGACTTCCTCATGGCTCCCGCCCGCCAGGAGGAGCTGACGAACCTGCTGCAACGCGCGTTCGCGCTTCCGGCGGTCCGTGAGCTCGCTCCGGACAGGCGCCTGCAGCGCATCCACTTCGACTGGCTGGAAGCAGGAGAGATCGCGCAGCGCACGGTGGGCCGCCTCTCCGAGCAGCTCCGCCGGTACGTGGACGATCAGGCCTGGGCGGAGGAGCGGCGGGTGATGCGGCTCATCCGATCGATCGAGGAGAAGGCGATCAGCGTGCGCGCAGCCCCGCCCGCCGAGGCGTTCGCGTTCATCGACGAGACGGCGCCGGAGATCGCGCTCCCGCTCGAGCGACCGCTCTACTCCCCACCCATCAAGCCGGAGATACGTGCGGGTGCGCTCGAAGAGGGAGAGGCGCAGGTCTCGGCGGAGGCGCTGCTGCAGCAGTTCTACGTCGACCGCGCGGTCCTCGAGGCGAACATCCGGCGTTCGCTGCAGTCCCGCGAGCAGGTGACCCTGCCCGAGCTGCTCTCGGACTTTCCCCTCCAGAAGGGCCTCGCGGAGCTGGTGACGTACCTGAAGATCGCCTCCGACGAGCCGGGTCAGGCGGTGATCGACCCGGACACAGAACAGGCCGTTTCCTGGTGCGACGAGACCGGGGTCACGCGCAGCGCCCGGCTGCCCCGTCTGATCTTCCTCCGCGCGCCGTCCCTTTCCTGAGTCCGCCATGCCCCGAACGCCGCCCCCCGCCTCGCCCCCGGACGCATCCTCACCGGGCACGTCCCCCGCCAGCCCGCTGTCGGTGGTGCTCATCGCCCTGCTCAAGGGCGTGGTGCACGCGGAGGGGGACGCCACGCTCTGGCACGCGCTGCTCGATCTGCAGGCGCAGGTGAGGGACTACGTGGACACGCTCGGTCTCGAATTGCTGGTCGACGAAAGCGAAGGCTACGCCTACCTGCGCCAGCGCCCGGCGGAGGAGGGGGTGGAGGCGCTTCCGCGTCTGGTGCCGAGGCGGCAGCTCAGCTACCCGGTGAGCCTGGTGCTGGTGCTGTTGCGAAAGAAGCTGGCGGACCACGACCGCAGCTCCGCGGAAGGCATGCCCACCGTCACCCGCGACGAGCTCGCGGAGGCGCTTCGGATCTTCCTGCCGGACACCGCCAACCAGGCCCGCTTCATGGACAGGCTGGACGCTCACCTGAACCGGATCGTCGACCTCGGCTTCCTCCGGAAGTTGCGTGGACAAGGGGGCCGCTTCGAGGTGCGGCGGATCCTCAAGTCCTTCGTCGATGCGCAGTGGCTGGCCGACTTCGACGCGAGGCTCGAGGCGTATCGCGTGCACGCCGCAGATGAGGACGACGCGACCGAGGCGGAAGGATGAGCGGCGCCATCCCCCTCTTCGACTTCACGCAAACCGACGCGCAGGCCGGCTTCCGCCTCGCCCGGCTCGAGGTCTACAACTGGGGAACCTTCCACCGGAAGGTCTGGGTCTTCTCGCCGGAGGGCCGCAACGCGCTGCTCACCGGCGACATCGGTTCGGGCAAGTCGACCCTGGTGGATGCGATCACCACGCTGCTCGTGCCCCCGCAGAAGGCCGCCTACAACCGCGCCGCCGGAGCGGAGACGCGCGAGCGGACGCCGCGCAGCTACGTGCTCGGCTACCACAAGTCGGAGCGGGGGGAGGCGGGGCTGGCGGCGAAGCCGGTCGCCTTGCGCGGTCACGACGACTACTCGGTGCTGCTGGCCGTGTTCCACAACGCGGGCTTCGCGCAGCACGTCAGCGTCGCGCAGGTCTTCCACTGGGGCCGCGAACGCGAGGGCCAGCCGTTGCGGTTCTTCGCCGTCGCCGACGGGGCCCTGTCCATCCGCGAGGACTTCGCCGACTTCGGCCGGGACATCGCGCAGCTCCGGAAGCGGCTGCGGCGCAAAGCGCGGCTCGAGCTCTTCGAAAGCTTCCAGCAGTACGCCGTGGTCCTCCGCCGCAAGCTCGGCATCGGGCAGGAGCAGGCCCTCGACCTCTTCCACCAGACGGTCTCGATGAAGTCCGTGGGCAGCCTCACCGACTTCGTGCGCACCCACATGCTCGAGCCGTTTCCGGTGGAGGCGCGGATCCAGGGGTTGATCTCGCACTTCGACGATCTGACCCGCGCGCACGAGACGGTGGTGAAGGCGCGGACGCAGATCGAGCTGCTGCGGCCGATCGTGGCGGACGCGAAGCGATACGACGAACAGGCGGGCGCGGGGCAGGCGCTCGTCGCTGCCCGGTCCCTGGTGGGTCCCTGGTTCGCGGCGCAGAAGAGCGAGTTGCTGACGATCCGGCGGGCGCAGCGGATGCACGAGGCGTCGAAGCTCGAGCAGCGACTCGAGGGCCTCGCGGTGGAGCGTGAGGCGCTCGGCGACCGGGAGTTCCGGCTCCGGAGCGCGATCCTCGACAACGGGGGGCGGCGGCTCGACGAGCTCTCGCACGAGCTGAAGGCGCTCGAGCGTCAGCGCGACGAGCGGCGGAAGGAAGCGGACAGGTACGACCTGCTCATCACCCGCGCCGCCCTGCCTGCCGCGAGAGATGTGGAGGGCTTCTCCGCCAACCTGCGCGCAGCCGAGGAGCTTCACGCGGCGACCGACGCCAGGCGGAAGGCGCTGGAGCAGGAGAAGACGGAGGCGAGCATCGCGATGCGGACCCACGTGCAGGCACGCGGCGAGCTGCATGCCGAGCTCGAGTCCCTGCGGAAGCGGAAGTCGAAGATCCCGCTCGAGATGCTGCGGCTGCGGGAGCGGCTGTGCGAAGCGCTCGGCGTCGACGAGGGGACGTTGCCCTTCGCCGGCGAGCTCCTGCGCGTGCGTGACGAGGAGCGCGAGTGGGAGGGCGCCATCGAGCGGGTGTTGCACGGGTTCGCCCTCTCGCTGCTGGTGCCGGACGTGCACGCGGCGCACGTCACGCGGTGGGTGGACGAGACCCACCTCGGCAAGCGGCTGGTGTACTTCACCGTCAAGAGCGAAGGCGACGTCCGCACGCCGCGGCCGGGTCCCCGCTCGCTGGTGCGCAAGCTCGAGATCCGGTCGGACTCGGAGATGTACGGATGGCTCGAGGCCCAGCTCGCCGCGCGCTTCGACTACGCGTGCTGTCTGCGGCTCGACGAGTTCCGGCGCGAGACGCAGGCCATCACCCGCGCGGGTCAGATCAAGGGCCGCGGACACCGCCACGAGAAGGACGACCGGCACCGCGTCGACGACCGATCGCGGTTCGTGCTCGGTTGGACGAACGAAGACAAGATCGCCTCGCTCGCACGTGAGCTGGAGGCGATCGAAGAGCGGGCGGCGATGGAAGCGGGGAAGGTCGCCCGGCTCCAGCGCGAGCTCGACGACTCGGGCCACCTGATCGGCGCGCTGACCCAGCTCCGGTTGATCACCGACTGGACGCGCCTGGACTGGCGATCGGTGGTGGTGGAGCTCGCCGCGCGCGAGGAGGAGCGCGCGCGGCTCGAGGCGGCCTCCGACGTTCTCGGGCAACTTCGGAGAGACCTCGCGGAGGTCAAGAAGGCCCAGGAGAAGGCGAACCGGGAGACGAAGGAGGCGGACCAGGCGATGGGCTCGGTCCGCCAGGAGCTGAAGCGGTGCGACGAGGACCTGGGCGAGTGTGCGCGGCAGCTCGAAGCGATCCCGGAGCGTGAGCGTGCCCGCTTCGTCGAACTCGAGGCGCTCCGGGAGGAGTCCGGCGTCGCGGCGCCCGCCACGGTCCAGGCGTGCGGACCCAGGGAGCGCGAGCTGCAGTCCTGGCTCAACGCGCGGATCTCGGCGCTGGAGAAGACATCCCGGCAACTGGCCGAGCGCGTCGTCGCAGGGATGCAGGCGTGGAACGGGCGCTTCCCTCTGGAGGCGCGGGAGCTCGACGCGTCGATGGCCGCGGCGCCGGCGTACGAGAGGCTGCTGGTGTCGCTCGAGACGGACGGGCTTCCGGCGTTCGAGGCGAAGTTCAAGCAGCTCCTCAACGAGAACACGATCCGGGAGATCGCCAACTTCCAGTCCCAGCTCCAGAAGGAGCGCGAGGTGATCCGCGAGCGCATCGACACCATCAACGCCTCGCTGCGGCAGATCGACTACGCGGAGGGCCGCTTCATCGAGCTGGTGGCGGCGAACGTGGCCGACGTCGACGTGCGCGAGCTCCAGCAGCGCCTGAAGTCGTGCACCGAGGGCGCGCTCGGGCAATCCTCCGAGACGGGCACCACGGCCTACACCGAGGAGAAGTTCCTCGAGGTGAAGGCGATCATCGAGCGGTTCAAGGGGCGCGAGGGCCGCACGGAGCAGGACCGGCGCTGGACGGCCAAGGTGACCGACGTGCGCAACTGGTTCGAGTTCGCCGCCTCCGAGCGCTGGCGCGAGACGCTGGAGGAGCACGAGCACTACTCGGACTCCGGCGG
>CAZCWA010000291.1:0-6670 GCA_964502265.1 uncultured Myxococcaceae bacterium
GTGAAGCTGGGCATGCTCGCGTCCGCGGAGGTCATCCACGCGGTGGCCGACGCGCTCGTCGCGCACAGGCCCGCGCACGTGGTGCTGGACCCGGTGATGGTCGCCACCTCCGGCGCGCGCCTGCTGGATCCGGACGCCCTGGGCGCGCTGCGCGAGCGCCTCTTCCCCCTGTGCAGCGTGGTGACGCCGAACCTGCCGGAGGCGGAGCTGCTCCTGGGCGGCGGGCCCATCGACGACGGGGACAAGGCGGAGGCGGCGGTGGCGCGGTTGCTGCGGATGGGCGCGCGCTCGGTGCTGCTCAAGGGCGGCCACATGCCCGGCGCGTCCCTGATGGAGGACCGCTTCGGCGACGGCGGTGCGCTCCGCGTCTTCGTGCACCCGCGCCTGGAGGTCGACGGGCACGGCACCGGCTGCACCCTGGCGTCGGCAGTGGCCGCAAACCTCTGCCTCGGCATGGACGTGGCGGCCGCGTGCGAGGCGGGGACCGACTACGTCCACGGCGCGCTGAAGTACGCGTACCGGCCCGGCATGTCGGACGTCGCGGTGCTGGATCACTTCTGGCGCCAACGCCGCTGAGTCAACGCGCTCTCGGGCTCACTCGCAGGAGACGAAGATCGGCCCCTCGAGGTTGTCCTCTTCGGCGCACTCGGCGGTGGTGTCCTCGGCGTCCACTTCGATGAACACGTCGCCGAGCGTGAGGCGGCCGTCCTCCGGCAGCGGGAGCGGGAGCGAGAGGACGCGCGCCGTCCCGTGTTGCAGCGGCCGGTCCAGACGGGCCTTCGCGAGCACCTCGCCCTCGCGCAGGACGTGGACGACGGTGCCTGCTCGGAGTGGCGCCTCGCCGTCGTTCGCCACGCGCACCAGCAGGCTCAGCTCGTCCGGGCACTTCTCGCGCACGACCTTCCAGTCGCTGATCGTCGCGTTGGGGGAGGCCCGCGGCCGCAGCGCCCCGTGCGCGTTCGCCCGCGTCAGCGTCTGCTCGCGGAGCGGCGTGGGCTCGAAGGGGATGCGCCCGTGCTCGGTCCACTCGCCGTTCACCCCCTCGCAGACGGCGTCCTGTCCGTCACACACGCCCCATGGCGTGTACGCGTGCTGGTTCCAGATCGGCCGCGCGTTCGCCCAGCGGCTCCTGCGCTCGCGCAGCACCACGATCCCCGGCTTCACGTCGGGATGGCAGCCCACCTCACCGCGGCCGGAGGTGTTCACCGGGAGGACCACGTCCGCGCTGCCGTCCCCGTCCACGTCGGCGATCACCGGGTTCTCGTAGATCGTCCCCGAGCAGTGCGCGCCCGTGTGCATCGGCGTCCCGCTCTCGCCCTGCACCATGTGCAGCACGGTCTCGTCGGCGTGGACGACGTCGAGGAAGCGGCCGCCGGCGACGCTCGGCACGCGGTCTCCCCGGAAGTCGAACAGCGCGGCGCCGGTCACCGAGGACGTCTCGTCTACCGCGTGCCACGCCCAGTGCGTCTGCCAGCGCGGGGAGAAGGGATTGACCAGCGCCATCGCGCCCAGACACTGGCCCGAAGCGACGATCACCTCCGGCACGCCGTCGCCGTTGAGGTCTCCCACCGCCGGCGGCCCGCCCACGCCCGGCGAGCCGAGTCCCGGGTAACACGCGCTCCCATCCCAGGTGGGGAGCATGGTGTACGGGAGTACCGGGTCGCCGGTGAGGCCATTGAGCACCTGGAGCTGCCCTGCACGGGTGACCACCACCTCCGGGTAGCCGTCCGGGCCGAAGCTCCCGTCCGCGCCCACCACGTCGGCGATGGCGGCGAGACCGGCCGTCTCGAAGAGCTGCCAGAGCACCGTTCCGTCGTGCCGCAGCGTCCGCGTGCCGTCGGTCAGCTCCAGACGCCCGTCGAGGTCCAGATCGCCTATCGCCACGATCCCGCCGAGTGGCCCGGAGGCAGGGGGCGCTTGCCAGAGCAGCACCCCGTTGCGGTCGAAGACGGTGAACCCGCACACGATCTCCGGACGCGAGTCTCCGTTGAGGTCCGCAATCGCCGGCGCGCCCCAGCCCACGTCGCAGAGGACGGACTTTCCGGACTCGTCGCGCGAGGTCCAGCGCAGCTTGCCGGTGGGTCCGTCGTAGGCGTGCAAGAGCCCGGTCGCGCCCGGCACCAGCACCGTCACCGTCTCCCAGAAGTCGAGGATGCCCGCCGCCGGCTGCGACACGCCGATCGCACCGCCCTCCGAGGCCGGCACCGACCACAGCTCGCGTCCGTCGAGCCCGGACAACGCGCGCAGCACCGCCGGCCCGTCGTGCCCGAGCGCGCTCGAATAGAACGGCGCCACCACGTCCGAGATGCCGTCACCGTCCACGTCGATCACGATCGGCGTTGCCACCACCTGATCGAAACCGTCGTCCGGAGAGACGCGCCAGAGCACCTCCGGCTCGAACGGCGCGTCCCCGGTGCCCGGGCGATCGCAGTGACGACGCTTCACCCGCGCCGCGCAGCTTCGCAACGTCTCGTCCCACACCTGGGTCCCGCAGTCGGGCGGGGGAGCGGGAGGCGTGAAGCACGCGCCGTCCGCTCCGCACTTCTCGCCGTCGCCGCAGCACACTTCGCTGCCCGGGCGCCCGCACCACTCCGTGCTGCACGCGGGCACGCAGCCACCGTGACGGCACTGGAAGCCGGACGGGCAGCAGAGGTACCCGCAGGGCGCGAGGCACTCGCTGGTCACCGGCTCGTAGTCCAGGGGTGGGGCCGGGGGCTCGGGCGGTGCGGGTTCACAGCGGCCGTTCAGGCACACGCCGTCCGCGCAATCCGCTTCGGTGACGCACACCGATCGAAGCTGGCCGCCGTCGCATGCGGTCAGCCCCGCCAGCGCGATCAGCGAAAGGGACGCGAACAGCAGCCGGGAGATGCGGACGTTTCGCGGGGCCAAGATGCGGCGAGTCTACCCCTCTTCGAGCCGGGCGTGCGCCGCCTCCCACTGTCCGTAGAGGGACTCCAGCTCCACCTTCGCGGCCGCCACCGCGTCCATCACCGGGCGCGCGCGGGCGAAGTCCTCGTAGAGCGCGGGGTCTGCCAGCTCCACCTCGCGCGCCTTCTGCGCCTCCTCGAGCTCCGCGATGCGCGCCTCGATGCGGGCGATCTCCTTCCGGATCGGACCTTCCACACGGCTCTTCCGCTGGCGCTCCTCCGCCTCCTGGCGCTTGCGATCCTTGTCCGAGACCTTCGTCCCCTGCGCGCCGTCCGTGCGGGTCCCCTGCGCGTTGGGTCCGTCCGCCTCCTTCGCGCGCGCCTCGGCCTCCTCCGCCGCCGCCACCTGCTGCAGGTGGTACAGGTAGTCGTCGAGGTTGCCCGGATACGGGGTGACCTTGTGGTCCTTCACCTCCCACACGTGCGTGGCGAGGCGGTTGAGGAAGCTGCGGTTGTGCGACACGAACACCAGCGTGCCGCCATACGCGGAGAGCGCTTCGATCAACGCCTCCGACGAGTCGAGATCGAGGTGGTTGGTGGGCTCGTCCATCAGCAGGAAGTTCGCCGGCCGCAGGAGCAGCTTGGACAGGGCCACCCGCGCGCGCTCGCCGCCGGAGAGCACGCCGATGGGCTTCTCCACGTCGTCGCCGGAGAAGAGGAACGCGCCCAGCACGCCGCGCACGTACGACTGCGGCTTGTCCGGGACCAGCGCGTGAACCTCCTCGAGGATCGTCTTCCGCTTGTCGAGCGTGTCGCCGTGGTGCTGCGCGTAGTACCCGAGCGTCACGTTGTGCCCGAGCTCCACGGTGCCCGAGTCCGGCTCGAGCTCCCCCGCCATCATTTTCAGGAGCGTCGTCTTGCCCGCGCCGTTGACGCCGACGATCGCGATCCGCTGGCCCCGCTGCACGGTCGCGCTGGCCTCGTCGTAGACCGTGAGCGCGCCGTACGCCTTCGAGACGGCTTCGACGCGCATCACCTCGCGGCCGGAGGAAGGGACCTCGGGGAAGCGGAAGGAGACCGTCGCGCGGTCCTTGATGACCACCACCTCGTCGAGCTTCTCCAGCATCTTCACCCGGCTCTGCGCCTGGGTGGCCTTGGACGCCTTGGCGCGGAAGCGATCGATGAATCGCTGCAGCTCCGCGCGGCGGGCCTCGACCTTGGCGGCGGCGGCGCGAAGCTGCTCGAGCTCGTCCGCGCGCTGGCGCTTGTAGTCCTCGAAGTTGCCCGGGTACGCGCGGAGCCCTTCGACCTCGATCGAGAGGACCTTGTTGATCTGCCGGTTGAGGAACTCGCGGTCGTGCGAGATGAGGATCATCCCCTTCCGGCTCCCGCGCAGGAAGTTGTCGAACCACGCGAGCGTCGGCAGGTCGAGGTGGTTGGTCGGCTCGTCGAGCAGCAGCAGATCCGGATCCTGCAGCAGCAAGCCCGCCAGCGCCGCACGCATCCGCCAGCCGCCGCTCAGGGTCTCCGCGCCCTTCTTCAGCCACGCGTCGGGGAAGCCCAGTCCCTTGAGGATCCGCTCCGCGCGGTGGCGGCCGTAGCGCTCCTCGAAGTGGTCCAGCTCCTCGTGCAGATCCGCGAGCGACTGCGCCAGCTCGAGCTGCTCACCCTCCTCCGTGGCCGCGTCCACCGCCGCCTGCGTCTGCGAAAGCCGCGCTTCCAATGACGTGCGCCCGGGCACCGAGGCCATCACCGACTCGACCACGTTGCCCTGCGGCAGCTCCTGGAGCTCCTGCGGCAGGTACCCCACCCTCGCGCCGCGCGCGTACTGCACCGCGCCACCGTCCGGCTGCATCCGGCCGGCGATGAGCTTCATCAGCGTGGACTTGCCCGAGCCGTTCGGACCCACCAGCCCCACGCGATCGCGCGGGCCCAGGGCGAACGTCTCCTCGTCGAAGAGGACGCGGTCGCCGAAGGCGAGGGAGAGATCGCGGACCGAAAGCAGGCTCATGGCGGGCGGATGAATACCCGACATGGGCCGCGCCCTCTACGCCGCCGTCACCGCGTTCAGTGCGGCGCCGGCCCCATCTCCCCGACCGAGAACCGGCCGTGTCCTTCCGGCTCCGCCCGCTTGCCGGTCACCAGCGCCTTCACGAAGCCGAACGCCTGGGTGACCTTGCTCGACATCGGGTCCCAGTACTCGGCGCGCTCCACCGAGACCTTCAGCAGCGCGAGATCGGGATCCTCCAGGCCATCGGGGAACCAGGCCTTGAAGACCGGCTTCCACAAGGACTCGATCTTCTCCTTGTCGTGCACCAGCTCCGCCCTGCCGCTGATCGACACGTAGCGGGAGTGCTCCTTGTCCATGTAGGCGAGGTTCACCTGCCGGTGCTGGTCGATCTCCTCCATCTTGTGCGACCCCGCGCCGGTGAAGAACCAGAGCGCGCCGTCCTCATCGAGCTCCAACGTCGCCATCGGGCGCGAGCGCAGGTGCCCGTCCTCCTCCTCGGTGGTGAGCATCGCGAACTCGATGCCGTCGATGAGCTTGCGAACGCGCTCCATTCCCTCGCGGTGGTTCTCGTCGTTGTGCATGTCGCCGTGTCTCCTTCGTGCGTTCGTGCGTTCCGGTCCCGTACGGCGACGGTAGGGACGCACCTCCGGGGTGTGCGTGCACGCTCGGTCGATCGCACCTCGTTCGCCCGCCGCGCGCCCGCTTCCTCCCCGGCGCTCGCGTCCCTAACTCAAATGGAAGGAGGGAACCGATGGCCGTTCGAACCGACCAGGCAGGCGTCATCAACAAGCGGAAGGTAGGGGTGAAAAGCGCGCTCCCCGGCGTGGGGGCGACGAAGGGAAAGAAGACGCTGCCTCGCGACGAGGCGGTGGCGCTGCGGCGCGAGAAGTCCGTGGCCTCGATGCAGCTCGGCCCCGCCGCCGAAGTGAGCGAGTACAAGCGGGGCCGGACCGAGTCCACCGTGCAGGGCCGCAAGAAGGCGCCCAGCGAGATGAACGTGAAGAAGAAGGGCGGGCCCCGAAAGCGCAGCCGGCTCCACGGCGGCTGAACGCCCGATGATGGAGCGCGGGGGCTGCCGGGTATACTCGCCGGAAGATGCCCCGCGCTCCCTGTGCCCATTGCGGCAGCACCGAAGGTCAAGACCACCTCTGCCCCGGGCAGAACACCCAGCTCGTCGGACAGGTCCTCGACGGGCGCTACCGGATAGACGGCGTGCTCGGCCAGGGCGGGATGGGGATGGTCTTCCGCGCCACCCAGACGTCGATGGGCCGCGAGGTCGCGGTCAAGACGCTGCACCCCGCCCTCGCCGCCGCGCCGCAGTTCTTCGAGCGCTTCCGCCGCGAGGCCGAGATGGCGTCCCGGCTGCGCCACCCCGGCATCATCACCATCTACGACTTCGGCCGGACGCCGGACGGCACCTGCTACTACGTGATGGAGCTGCTCGAGGGCGTGAGCCTCAAGCAGTTGGTGAAGGCGAACGGGCCACTCTCCCTGGGCCGCGCGTTGAATCTGGTGGAGCAGGCCGCGCGCGCGCTCGCCCACGCGCACCAGATGGGCGCCATCCACCGGGACCTCAAGCCGCACAACATCATGGTCCAGCGGCTCGACGAGCGGGACTTCGTCAAGGTGCTCGACTTCGGCCTGGTGAAGGCGCTCGAGCAGGACGAGCACGAGCAGCTCACCTCCACCGGCCAGGTGCTGGGCACGCCGCAGTACATGCCCCCGGAGCAGGCGGGCGGAGAGCACGTCGATCAGCGCAGCGACCTCTACTCGCTCGCGGGCGTCCTCTACT
>CAZCWA010000292.1:0-6647 GCA_964502265.1 uncultured Myxococcaceae bacterium
TCGAGGAGCTGGTGCTCGCGTCTGCGCGCTTCGTCACCGCGCACGCGTCTCAGGCGCTGGTGGAGGCGTTCTTCGCGCACCTCGATCGGGTGGGCAGCCGGCACGCGTTCGAGGAGGATCTGCGCCTGCTCGCCGGAAGGCTCCCGGAGCGGGTGGCGCTGGCCCGCGCGTGGCTGGAGGGCTTCATCGAGGCGGCGAACGTGCGCGTCGATCTGCTCGGCCCGGCAGGTCCGGCGGGCGCCGAGGCCCAGTTGGCGGAGGAGCGCCACGTGCTCCCCGAGGCGGTGGCGCTGCTGCTGACCGGCGACGCGCTGACCCGCGACTTCTCCACCGCGCGGGTGACGGCGGAGGTCTCCGGGCTGCTGGGGGCGCATCCGCGGGTGCGCGACTCGAAGCTGACCCTGTCGCTGGACGAGTTCTCGGCGCGGCTCTTCCGCTTCGTGCAGGTGCGCGTGCCCGGCTACCGGGCCTTCCGCGCGGGACTCCGGGAGCTGATCGAGCGCGAGCGGCGGCGGCTGAAGCTCGACGAGCTGCAGCCGAAGATCCTCTCCTCCTTCGTGCGCAACCGGCTGATCGGCGAGGTGTACCTGCCGCTCATCGGGCAGAACCTGGCCAAGCAGCTCGGCGCGGCAGGGGACGCGCGGCGGACGGACCGGATGGGCCTTCTGCTCGTCATCTCGCCACCGGGCTACGGCAAGACCACGCTGATCGAATACGTGGCGGCGCGGCTGGGCCTGGTGTTCGTGAAGGTGAACGGGCCGGCGCTCGGGCACGACGTGACCTCGCTCGATCCGGCGGAGGCGCCCAACGCGGCGGCGCGGCAGGAGGTCGAGCGGATAAACCTCGCCTTCGAGATGGGGAACAACGTGCTGCTGTACCTGGACGACATCCAGCACACCTCCCCCGAGCTCCTGCAGAAGTTCATCTCGCTGTGCGACGGGCAGCGCCGGATCGAGGGCGTCTACAAGGGCCGCACGCGCACCTACGACATGCGGGGGAAGAAGTTCGCGGTGGTGATGGCGGGCAACCCGTACACCGAGACCGGCGAGCGCTTCCGCATCCCGGACATGCTCGCCAACCGCGCGGACACCTACAACCTCGGCGAGATCCTCGACGGCAAGGACGACCTCTTCGCGCTCAGCTACATCGAGAACGCGCTGACCTCGAACCCTGCGCTCGCGCCGCTCTCCGGCCGCGATCCGGACGACGTGCACCGGTTCATCCGGATGGCGAAGGGCGAGGAGATCGCGCAGACGGACTTCGCCCACGGCTACAGCGCGGTGGAGGTGAGCGAGATCGTCGCGGTGCTGCAGCGGCTCTTCAGGGTCCAGCAGACGCTGCTCAAGGTGAACCAGGCGTACATCGCGTCCGCTTCACAGGACGAGAAGTACCGCACCGAGCCGCCGTTCAAGCTCCAGGGCTCGTACCGGAACATGGCCAAGGTGGCGGAGAAGATCGTCGCCGCCATGACCCCGGACGAGGTGGAGCGGGTGCTCGACGACCACTACCAGGGCGAGTCGCAGGTGCTCACCGTGGGCGCGGAGCAGAGCCTCCTCAAGCTCGGCGAGCTGCGCGGGCGCTTGACGGACGAGCAGAGGCTGCGCTGGGAGGAGATCAAGCGCAGCTACGCGCGGATCCAGCTCATGGGCGGCTCGGAGGACGATCCGGTGGCGCGCGTCACCGGCGGGCTCTCGGCGCTCGGCGGGGAGCTCTCCCACATCCGGGACGCGGTGGTGCGCGCGGCGCAGTTCGCCACCCAGAACCAGAAGGAGCAGGCGGAGCGCACGCTGGAGCTCCTCCGCGCCGCACAGGAGACGGCCGCCGCCGCCACGAAGGCCTCCCGCTCCGCGCCGCCGCCGCTACCAGTGCAGCCGAGCGCGCCGCAGGCTGCGGCCCCCGCGCCGAGCGCCCCTGCGTCGCTCGATCCAAAGGTGGTGGAGCTGCTCCGTTCGCGGCTGGACGCGGTGGCGCGGGCGATGGTGGACCTCGGGAAGCTCGCCGTCCGGCCACCCGCGCTGCCTGAACAGCAGAAGCAACCCGCAGCGCCGCCGGTGGACTTGACGCCCTACCTGGAGCGGCTGGAGAGCGTGCTCCGGACGGTGGCGCAGCGCTCGGTGCAGCCGCCCGCACCGGTGAGGGCCCAGCTCGATCCTTCGGCGCTGCCGCCACCGGTGGACCTGACGCCCTACCTGGAGCGGCTCGACGGGGTCCTCCGCGCCCTCGCCGAGCGCCCGCTCCCGGTAGACGCCGAGGCGCTCCAGCGCGCCGCCGGCACCATCACCGCGCCCACGCCGACGCCCCCGTCCACCGGCCCGACGATCACCCCCGCGCACTACGACCGGCAGATCGACCTCGTGCAGCGGGCCCTGGCGCCGCTCGCCCGCATCGCACGGCGGACGCTGAGGGACGAGGGCGGCGGCTCCATCCGTTCGATCGAGGTGTGGCGCCACGTGAACGAGGCGCTGCAGTTGCTGCAGTCCATCCCCCCGAACCCGGACACGCCGCCCGAGCCCGGGCCGTGAGGTCCGCCGCAGGTCGGGTGCGGCTCCTCGTGGCCGCGGCCGGCCTCGCGGTGACGCTGACGCTGACCGGCTGCGAGGACGGGAAGGAACTCGCCGTGCTCGGCGAGGCGGTCCGTCAGCGGGCGCTGGCGCTGGCGGAGCGGCAGGCGCTGGCAGCCGGCGCGCCGGAGGAGGCCACGTTCCGCTTCGCGCGAGAGGGCGTGACGCTGGAGGTTCGCGTCCGGCGCGCCTCGTGATCACCCGGCAGTAGCGGCGTGGCGCCGGGTCAGCCTCCGGCGCCGACCGAGAGCGCGATCTTCCCGCGGACCTTCCCGGTGGCGAGGTAGCGCATCGCGTCTGCGCCCTCCTCGAGCGGGAACACCCGGTCCAGCGCCGGCCGGACCTTGCCCTCCTCTATCCACCGCGCGAGCTCGACGAGGTCGTCGTACGTGGCGAGCGACAGGAAGGGCACGAACCGCTGCGACGCGAACGGCGCCCGGAAGAGCGCGCCGAGCTGGCGCTCGAGCCCGCCGAACCAGTCGCCGCCTCCCTCTCCGCCCACGAACACCAGCGTACCGGAGGGCGCGAGGACCCGCCGGAGCTCCGCCAGAGGCCGCAGGCCCGCGATGTCGAGGATCACGTCCCACTGCCGGCCGGACTGCGTGAAGTCCTCCGCCGTGTGGTCGAACACCTCGCGCGCGCCGAGCGACCGCACCAGCTCCACCTTCGCGGTGCTGCACACGCCGGTCACCTCCGCCCCCATCGCCCGCGCGAGCTGCACCGCAAAGGTGCCCACCCCACCGCCGGCGCCCGTCACCAGCACGCGCTGACCGGGCTGGACCTTCGCCTTGTCCCGCAGCGCCTGCAGGGCGGTGATCCCGGAAGTGGGCGCGGTGGCGGCGGCCTCGAAGGAGACGCCGTGCGGCAGCGGCACCAGGTGGGTCTCCCGCACCCGCGCGAGATCGGCGAACGAGCCGTCGCACCAGCCGAACACCGCGTCGCCCTCGGCGAACCGGGTGACGCCCGCACCGACCCGCTCCACCACACCCGCCAGATCCATCCCGCGGATGGGCACCTTCGGCCGGCGCAGGCCCAGCGCGAGGCGGCCGAGGTAGGGCAGGCCGGTCATCAGGTGCGCGTCCCCCTGGTGGATGCCTGCCGCCCGGATCCGGACCAGGACCTCACCGGGGCCTGCTTCCGGCACCGGGACCTGACCGAACTGCAGCACCTCCGGGCCGCCGTACCGGTCCTGGAAGATCGCCCTCATCGTCGCTCCGCCCGTCATTCGCATTCTCCTCCGTGCCTTACACCGTAACCTTACGCCGTAAACTACGGCGTAAGTCAATTCTGGCGTGAGCGCGGGCCGACGGTATCCTCCGCGCATGTCGAGGCGACGGCCGCTGACGCGGGAGCGGGTGCTGCAGACCGCGTTGAAGCTGGCGGACAAGAACGGGCTCGCGGCCGTGAGCATGCGGGCGCTGGGGCAGGCGCTCGGCGTGGAGGCGATGTCCCTCTACAACCACGTGGCCAACAAGGACGACGTGCTGGACGGGATCGTCGATCTCGTCTTCGCCGAGTTCGAGCTGCCTCGGGATGCCTCGAGCTGGCAGACGGCGATGCGGGAGCGGGCGAGGTCCATCCGCGCCGCGCTCTCCAGGCACCCCTGGGCGCTGGGCCTGCTGGAGTCGCGGACCAACGCGGGGCAGAGCACGCTGGCGCACCACGACGCGGTGCTGGGGGTCCTCCGCCGGGCGGGCTTCAGCGTCGCCGGCACCGCGCACGCCCTCGCCGCACTCGACGCCTACATCTACGGGTTCATCCTCCAGGAGCAGCGCCTGCCCTTCGACAGCGGCCCGGGGGCGGCAGCCATGGCGCAGCGGATGCTCCCCGCGCTCGCGGGCACCTACCCGCATTTCGTGGAGTTCGTCACCGAGCACGTGCTCCAGCCGGGCTACGACTTCGGCGACGAGTTCCTCTTCGGGCTCGAGCTGCTCTTCGAGGGCCTGGAGCGGGTCCGCCTGCAGCGTTCACCCCCCCCACGAATGGGGCCGGAATGAGTGGGGAGCGCCGTTCGTTGAACAACCGCGGCAAGTCGTCGCACCGGGATGGAGACCGCCGGATTGGACATTGGTCTCCAGAGGGGCTAGAGCGCCCCCAGCCTCACTTTCGAGGCGAGCGGTCGGCAGAAAGCGCCGGCCGCATGTGAAAAGAGCAATGCATGGCAAGTGGTACCGTGAAGTGGTTCAACGACGCGAAGGGCTTCGGTTTCATCACCCAGGACAACGGTGGCGACGACGTTTTCTGTCACCACAGCGTGATCCAGGGTGACGGGTTCCGGTCCCTCGCCGAGGGTCAGCGGGTGGAGTTCGACACGCAGAAGGGCCCCAAGGGCCTTCAGGCGTCGAACGTTCGCGCCGTCTAGCGCAGCGTCTCGGCCCCGCTGAACTGGAGCCCGGCCTCGAAAGAGGACCGGGCTCTTCGTTTGTCCGCGCAGTCGCGAGGCGCGAACTAGACGGGAACCGCGACCGGGAGCTTTGCCGGCCCGGGCCTGCCGAACCGAGTGCACAGGACCGCGCCGAAGCCGCAGAACGCGGAGGCGAGGATCACCACTGGCCCCAGCACCGGCACCTGGGCGGCGAGCAGCAGGGCGCCCAGGCCCAGCGCCAGCACGATGGCCTGCGACTTCCGCCCGCGGAAGAGGGGGATGCGCGCGCCCACCTCGAAGGCCAGCGCCGCGAAGCCCACCCCGGCCGAGAGGAACGCCGCCGGCCACACCACCAGGAGCGCGATGGGGATCCCCACCAGGGTGATCAGCAGCAGCACCGTCAGCGGTCCCAGGGCCACCGTCGCGGCCAGCCCCACCGCCAACGAGATCCCCGGCGCACCGCGGATCTGCTTCTGCACGACCTTCATCCGCTCGGGCGCCAGCATGCTCGCGAGGAACCCGACGATGAAGAGCGTGGCGAACCAGGAGAGGAACCCGGCCGCGCGCGTGCGGACCTCCGCTTCGGGCGCAGCGTCCACCGCGCCACCCCGCGCAGCCTCCGTGTCCAGGTACACGCCCTCCCAATCCGCCGCATCCTCAGACGCTCCCTGCGTCGCCGGGTCAGCGTCCTCGAACCGCATCGAGCCGATGGTCCGGACCTGGCCTTCTATCCGCGCGTCCGGGTGCCGCGTCACCGACCCGCCGAAGGTGTCCACGTTGCCGCCGACGCGCGCGGCGGGGCCGAGCGCCAGCTCGCCGCCGAAGACGGTCACGTTGCCGAGCACCCGCCCGTCGATCTTCGCCGCGCCGCCGTAGACCACGACCTTCTCCACCACCTCGTCCTCGGCCACGCTCACGGACCGGCCAAAGCCCACCCGCGCCGGGGCCGCCTTCGCCGCCACCGGCTGCGCGTCCGCGGGAGGGGCCAGCGCGCCGGCCCCAGCACCCGCCTCCGACTGCGCCTCGCCGCCGTGGGCGCGCACCGTCCAGACGGTCCCGCGCTGCTCGAGCTCGAGATCCCAGCCCTCGGCCACCGCCCGCAGCGCCTCCTCCGCGGTCACGTCCTTGAGGTGAAGCTCTGCCGGCGCGTCGAGCCGCCCCTGCACGGCGAGGTTGATCCCACCCTCCCGCGCGATGGCCCGGAGAACGTCCGCCACGGTCCCGCGCTCCTCGATGGAGATCCGCGCGGACGAGGATGCCTCCGCCGGTGCGTTCGCCGGAGCAGGCTGTGCCCGAGCGGCCCCGGCCCAGGCCCATGCCGCAGCGCCGAGAAGGCCCACCACCGCCACGGCCCAGGAGGCGGTGAACCTCACACCCGCACCCTCCGCCCGGCCGGCGTCCACAGCCGCTTCGCCGCGGCGCCGAGGACCATCAGGGTCACCGCAGCCGCCGCGGTCAGGGGAAGGGCGGCCGTGTCCCAGACGACCAGCGCCCCGTCTGCCCCGGCCTCGAGCACCTCACGAGCGCCCACCGTCCACTCCGCCACGCGCGCCCCCCAGGAGCCCGCCGTGGCCGCGTCCGAGGCGATGAGCACCCCCACACCCGCCAGCGCAGCGCCGGCGATCCCCGCGAAGGAGAGCCACTCGCGTCCAGCCGGCACCGGCTGGGCCTCCACGCGGGCCATCACCTGGTGCACGAAGTCCGGCGGGGGCAGCGGATCC
>CAZCWA010000293.1:0-6629 GCA_964502265.1 uncultured Myxococcaceae bacterium
TGGCAGACCAGTCCAGGGCGTGGCGGGCGGCGTCGTAATAGAAGGAGTAGTCCATCCGGCCGGCCACCGCCGCGTCGTGGTTCCCCAGCAGGGTGACCTCGGTGTTCTCCCGCACCAGATCGCAGCACTCGTTCACCGACGCGCCGTAGCCCACCACGTCCCCCAGGGAGACGATCCGGTCCACCTTGTGGGCCTCGGCGGTGCGCAGGACCTCGGTCAGCGCCTCCACGTTGGAGTGGATGTCCGAGATCACCGCCAGCCGCATCTGCTCCCTTTCCCTCTGCGGCCGGGAGGTTAGAGGCTGCCCGTTCCCTCGGCCCGCGTGCGCTGCTCGTTCTCGACGATCCGACGGATGACTTCAAGGGCCTGCTCGTCGATGGACTCGAACCGCAGCCCCATCCCCGGCAGGTGCCCGTTGCCGTCCGGGCGGGACCAGATCACCTTCGCCCGGGCGCGGATCTCGCTCTGCTCGCGCCCCTCTATCCGCACGGTGGCGTACGCGCCCTCCGCGAGCGGCGTGCTGGTGCGCAGGAAGAGGCCGCCTTCGCTGAGGTTGTCCATCCGGGCGTAGAAGGTGACGTTGTCGCCCTCGCACCAGCAGCGGAGCCGCGAGTCCACGCGCAGGTGCTTCCGGTTGTTGCTCAACTCGCCCTCCGGGCGCCTCGCGGCGCAGCCCCCCGGTTGGGTGTGACGCAGACCCGGAGGAGCGTACGGACGCGTCACCGGGCCCGTCAAGTCACGCCCCCGCACCGGCCGGCGCTAACCGATCCGGGCAGCGTCCCCGAGCTCCTCGAAGTGCGTGAGCCGCTTGAAGTCCGCGCAGCGCGCGTTGATCTCGCCCTTCTCCAGCCCGCGCAGGCGCTCCAGCGAGAACCTCTCCACCGCGAACGACGCCATCACCGTGCCCACCACCATCGCCTGCCGCAGCGCGTGGTGATCCTGCACCGAGGCGCCGTGGCGGCTCAGGTACCCGAGGAACCCGCCCGCGAAGGAGTCGCCGGCGCCGGTGGGATCGTAGACGTCGGTGAGCGGGAATGCCGGGCAGCCGAAGACGTTGTCCCCGTCGAAGAGCAGCGCGCCGTACTCGCCCCGCTTGATGGCCACGATGCGCGGCCCCATGGCGCGGATCGCCTTCGCCGCCTTGACGATGTTGTGCTCGCCCGCGAGCTGCCGCGCCTCGCCGTCGTTCACGAAGAGCAGGTCCACCCGCGAGAGCGTCTTCTTCAGGGCCTCCAGCTCGCCGGTGATCCAGAAGTTCATCGTGTCCATCGCCACCAGCGCGGGGCGCTCCACCTGGTCGAGCACGCGGCTCTGCAGCGCGGGGTGGATGTTGCCGAGGAACACGTGCTTCGCGTCGCGGAAGTTCGCCGGCAGCTCCGGCGAGAAGTGCTGGAACACGTTGAGCTGCGTGTCCAGCGTCTGCGCCTCGTTGAGCTGGTGGGTGTAGCGGCCCTTCCAGCGGAAGGTCTTGCCCGGCTGGTGCACGAGCCCCGAGGTGTCCACGCCGCGGCCCTGGAGGAACTGGACGTGACGCTCCGGGAAGTCGTCGCCCACCACTGCGACCAGGCGCACAGGGGTGAAGAAGGAGGCTGCAGTGGAGAAGAAAGTGGCCGATCCTCCGAGGACGTCCTCCTCCTTCCCGAAGGGGGTCTCCACCGAGTCCAACGCGACCGAGCCGACGACGAGCAATGACATGGGCCGGGCCCATACCAGACCGATGCAGAACGTCCAAACTCCGACTGTCCCAAGACACCGCCCTTTCCCGTCCGTCCGGCTGCTGGCCTGCCTGGTGCTGCTCTGTGCGCCGCCCGCGCTCGCGCAGCGCCGTCCACCCGCGCCGCCGCCCGCGCCCACACAGCCCGAACGTCCCCCCGGCGCGCCGGAGCTTCCGGCGGACAGGCTGGACAGCATGCTCGGGCCGCAGCTCGAGTACCTGCGCTTCGAGTCCCTGGCGCTGAAGAACAACCTCATCGGCGATCCGGCGGAGCGCGAGTACGCGGTGCTCCTGCCGCCGTCCTACCTGACCTCGCCGGAGCGGAAGTACGCGGTGGTGTACCTGCTGCACGGCCTGGGCAAGCGCGAGAACGGCCACCTGGACACCATCTACATCCTGCGCGCGGCCTACGAGGAGATGCGCCGCGGACGTCTGGGCGAGATGATCATCGTCGCCGTCGACGGGACCACGTCCTTCGGCGGCTCGTACTACGCGAACTCGCCCACCATCGGGAACTTCGAGACCTACGTGGTGCGCGAGATCGTCGGCCGCGTGGACACCCGCTACCGCACCTGGCCGCACGCGGGCTCGCGCGGGATCGGCGGCTTCAGCATGGGCGGTCACGGCGCGCTCAAGCTGGCCATGCGTTACGCGGACGTCTTCTCCGTGGTGGGCAGCCTCTCCGGCAGCCCGATGTCCATGCGCTACCGCAAGTCGCTCTACAAGACCGCCATCGAGCGCTACAGGCGGCCGGTGGACCTCGCGGATCTCAAGGCGCGGATCGGCTTCGACAAGGACTGGAACGCCGCCGCCGCGTACGCCAAGGCCGCCGCCTTCTCGCCCAACGCGGGCCGCCCGCCGCTCTACCTCGATCTGCCCTTCGAGCGCGGCGGCGCGGACTGGGACGATCCGGTGTGGCAGATGTGGTGGAACGACGACCCGCTCTCGCTGGTGGGCCGCAACCAGAAGGTCCTGCGCGCGCTGAAGCTGCTCTACCTCGACAGCGGCGACAACGAGACCGCGCTGGGGACCGAGGACTTCGATCGCGAATTGGTCCGCTACGGGATCAGCCACGTCCACTACGTCTTCCGCGGCGACCACACCGACCTGATGGTCGAGCGCCACATGCGGATGCTCCGCTACTTCTCGGTGAGCTGGGACCTCTTCTAGACCGGCCCGGTGGACGGCGCCGCGAGCGCCTCGCGGACGCAGCCGAGCAGCGCCTCCGCGGTGAAGGGCTTCTCGAGGAAGTACAGGCCGGGGCTGGCCGCAACCGTCTCGGTGGCGCTCAGCCCGCTGGAGGCCACGAACCGCGCCGAAGGGTCGAGGTCGCGGATGGCGGCGATGGTCCCGGGCCCATCGAGCAGCGGCATGCTCATGTCCGTCACCACCAGCGCCACCTCCGGCATGTGCGCGCGATACGCCGCCAGCGCCTCCTCGCCGTTCTTCGCGCAGAGCACCCGATAGCCGTGGCGCTCCAGCGTCCGCGCTGCGATCTGCCGCACCGCCTCCTCGTCCTCCGCCAGCAACACCAGCTCGCCCTTCCCGGTCAGAGGCTCCGGCCTGACCGACGATGCGCGCGGCGCCTCCCCACCGGTGTGTGCCGGCAGGTAGATCTCGAAGCGCGTCCCCCGCCCCGGCTCCGAATAGAGGTGGATGGCCCCGCCGAGGTTCCGGACGATGGTGTGGGAAGTCGCCAGCCCGAGGCCGGTCCCCTTCCCCAGTTCCTTGGTGGTGAAGAAGGGCTCGAAGACCCGGTCCATCACCTCGGGGCTCATGCCCATGCCGGTGTCCTCCACGCGCAGGCGCACCCAGGGGCCGGGCGCGAGCGTGCCGGGCAGCCCCGTCCACCCCTCGTCCAGGGTGACCGACTCCACCTTCACCGAGAGCGTGCCCCCGCGCGGCATCGCGTCGCGCGCGTTGACGCAGAGGTTGGTGAGGACCTGGTGGAGCTGGGTGGGATCGGCGAGCACCGGCCAGACCTCCTCCGGCGCATCGGGCGCGTGCCCGCGGACGGTGAGCGAACCTTCGATGCCGCGGGGGAAGGTCTCGCGCACCATCTGGAGGACCTCCTTCGCCACCGCCGCCACGTCCACCTGGACCTGCGTCCCCTCGCGCCGGCCGCGTGCGAAGGACAGGAGCTGGCGGACCATGTCCGCGCCGCGGCGGGCGCTGGACTGCATGATCTGGAGATCCTCGAGCTTCTCCGGATCCGTCTCCTCGGAGCGGAGGAAGGAGATCGACGCCATGATCGGCGTGAGCACGTTGTTGAGGTCGTGCGCGATCCCGCCGGCCATCGTCCCGATGCTCTCCATCCGCTGCGCGCGCAGCAGGTGATTCTCGAGCCGCTTGCGCTCGGTGAGGTCCGTCACCCAGCCGATCACCCGCACAGGCTTCCCCGCCGCGTCCCGGAGGACGTGCAGTCGGTTGAGCACGTGCGCCTCTGCGCCGTCCGCGCGCAGGAAGCGGCACTCGCCGGTCCAGCGGTCGATCCCGTCCTCGAGCACCCGTTTCACCGCCGGCAGCACCCGGGGCAGGTCCTCGGGGTGGACGTGCGCGGCCCATGAGGCGAGCCCGGCGCCCGGCGCTCCCTCTTGTCCGTCTGCTCGAAGCTCCGGGTGCGCGCCGAAGTGGAGCTCCCGGTGCTCGTTCCACCAGACCGAATCGCGCACCACGTCCCAGTCGAAGACCGCGTCGTTGGCGGCGGCGCAGAGGGTGCGGAAGCGGGCCTCGCTCTCGCGCAGCCGCCGCTCCGCCTCCCGGTAGGGGGTGACGTCCTGGATCGTCCCGTGGACGGTGTGAACGCTGCCGTCCGCGCCGCGTACCGCCTCGGCGATGGTGCGGACCCAGCGCATCGCCCCGCGCCGGGTCCAGATCCGGACCAGGAGCTCATACGGTTCGCCGTGCTCCATGCAGCGCCTCAGCCGGGACTCGAGCTCGGGACGGTCCTCCTCGTGGAAGTCGTCGAGCATCATCCCGCTCGCCGGCGTGTAGGACGACGGCAGCTCGAAGATCGCCCTCGCCTGCTCGGAGAGGTACACCGAGGCGTCCGCCACGTTCAGCCGCCACGCGCCCAGGGTTCCCAGCCGGGACGCCATCCGGAGCAGCGCCTCCCGCTCCTCCAGCGAAGCCCTCGCGCGGCGCTCGCGGTCCAGCCCCCGCTGCAGCGCCCGCAGCACCGGCCCCACCGCAAACACCAGCGCCGCGTTGACGAAGAGGACGTTGATCGAGATCACCGCCCAGGTGGGGCGGTCGAGGATCTGCGGGTGCGTCATCGACTCGGGGAAGTACGGCGCCGCCAGCGCGATGCCCACCAACACCCCCGCGTTCACGAGGACCGTCCAGGCGCCCGCCCGCGCGTCCAACACCATGGTGGTGAGGACCGAGAATCCCAGCAGGTAGATCGCCAGCGCCGGGCCGACGAGGGACATCAACCCCGCGCCCACCATCAGCAGCACGCAGCCGAAGCCGATCGCCCGCCGGGCGTGCCCCAGCCGCCGGAGGAAGGCGAGCCCGCCCACCGCCCCCATCGCCACCGCGTCCAGCACGGCGATCCCCCACAGCCCCTGCTTCAGCGAGAACCAGACGCTGGGGACGCACACCACCCCGCCGAGCACGAAGGCGCAGAGCAGCACCCGGTCGAGGAGGTCCTCCCGCCAGGCGTCAGGCCGCAACGTCAACAGGTCCCGCAGCCACGCGCGCCGGCGCGTCCTCCAGGTGAGGGCAGTGGGTTGCGGGTCGGGCGTCGTGGGCATGGCGGATCCGGTCACGGCAGGGAGCACCCCGCGGCGTCCGGGCCTCCCTGCACTCTCCGTTCCAACACGTCGGAACGCCCGGCCGCCGGGGAAGACGGGTTCTACGGCGTGGGCACGCCCACCGTGGTGATGATCGCGGCCAGGTCCTCGTCGGTGAAGAAGATGCCGCCGCCCACGAACCAGTCCCGGCCGCCCACCAGCCGGCGGGTCGTCGTCTCGCGGATCTGGCTGTTGAGGATGTCGTCCACGCCCGCGGTGGCGAAGAGGTGCCCGAAGGCGTTGACCCTCAGCGCGGTGCGCAGCCTCGGGTAGCGCAATTCACGGACGCTGAAGTTGAACGCGTCGGTGCGCAGCGAGACGTTGTCGTCGAAGAAGTGGAAGTCCGCGCCCACGCCGCCGGTGTTCTCGATGATGCCGAAGCGCAGCGTGGAGAAGTAGTAGCGCTTGGCGAACTGGGCCGAGAACTTGAGCCCCTCGGTCCGGATGGTCTGCGTCTGCCGCACCGGCTCGCCCGCGTTGGGTGGGTTCTGCTGGACCTCCTGCTGGGTAATCAGCCCCCGTGGGTCATCCACGACCTCGAGCAGGTAGTACTTGTCCGGCCGGGGGATGAGCCGCAGGGTGAGGAAGTTCTTCGCCGCGCCCTGCTCCACCAGGTACTCCGAGCGCACGCCCACCTCCATCTGCAGGCGGGTGAGCCGGTCGGCGAAGTGGGTGAGGCCCTCCACGCTCTCCGCCACCTTCTGGCCCAGCCGCTCGTCGGTGAGGAGCTTGCCGGCCACGCTGTCGCCCTCGGCCACCTTGCCGGTGATCTCCTCGAGGTTGCGCAGCGAGGACTCGAGCCGGTTCATCGTGTCCTTCACCGACGCGATGCCCTCCTTCAGCTCGCCCTCGCCCGAGCCGAGCACGTTCTGGACCGTGGCCAGCACGTCCTGCACCTGGTGGGTGATCCGGTTGACGTTGGCGACGATCTCGCGGACCTGCTCGTCCTGGCCGCGGGTGATGCCGCGCACGTCGTTGGAGACGCCCTCGAAGTTCCGGAGGATCTCGTTCAGGCGCTCGCCGGAGGTCCGCACCGTCTCGTCCACGCTCTTCGAGAGGTTGGTGAGGTTGGCGATGATCGTCTCCAGCGACTCGGTCCCGCGGTCCCCGCCGAGCACCCG
>CAZCWA010000294.1:0-6623 GCA_964502265.1 uncultured Myxococcaceae bacterium
AATCATCGGATCGGCGGGCAACCTACCACCTCTGCACCGCGCCGTGACCCTCGGCCTGCGCGCCCGGAGCGCGTACGATGCGCGGCATGTGGCCCTCCGCGCGGACCCTGCTCGATCGCCTGCAGCACCCGCGCAGCCGGGCAGACGAGCTCGCCCGCCTGCGCGCCCGCCTCCGCGCCGAGCCGGGTCCCGAGGACGGCCCGCCGGAGGAGGTCGCGCTCGCGCTGGAGTTGAGGCGCCTGCGCGAGTCGCTCGTCGGGTCGCTGGGCGAGGTCGAATCCTGTCGAGGCTGCGCGCGCGGCCATCCCCTCCCGTGGGGACGCTGGGTGGGCGGACACTGCTGCGGCGGGCGCACCGAGGTCCTCTTCAGCGGCGACGAGGTGGCGGCTTTGCGCCTGTCGGGCACGAAGGCCGAGACGCTCTCGCCTCCCCGCGGCGATCACGCCGGCTGCGCCTTCCGCGGGGAGCGCGGCTGCTCGCTCGAGGTCGCGGACCGGCCGAACATCTGCGTCCGCTACTTCTGCCCCACCCTCACCGCCGAGCTGCAGGCGCGCGGGGATCTGCCACGTCTGCGCGAGCTGGCGGTGGAGCTGGAGCGGGTCTTCGCCGAGTTCGTCGAGCTGCGCGCCCAACGGCTCCTGGACGAGGAGCTGGTGCGACTCAGCCTCAGCGGGGAGTGATGGGCTTCGGGAGCTGCCCCCACCGGCGCGCGATGTCCCGATCGAGCAGGGTCATGTCCGCGCCCTCCGCGCGCGCCTTCTCGCGCTCGCCCGCATAGGTGCAGCCCATCGGCGTGGGATCGTCGCTGCCCACCACCGCGTGCACGCCCGCCTTCTGGAACGCCACCAGCGGGTGCGCGCCCCGCCGGGAGCGCAGCGCCGCCAGCGCGGTGGGGATGAGCAGGTGGTTGCTGGTGGGGCAGACCTCCAGCGTCACCCCGCCCTCGCGCAGCCGCGCCAGCGTCTCGTCGCTCTGCACCGCGTGCACCCCGTGGCCGATGCCCTGGGGCTCGAGCCGCAGCGTCCGATCCACCGAGGCGTGGCCCTCGAACTCGCCGGCGTGGATGGTGAGGTCCGGGATGTGGCGGCGCAGGCTCTCGAGGATGCTCAGCAGCGCGGGCTGCAGGGGCTCGCGGTCGGCGCCGTTGACGATCCCCAGCACGTCGAGGCCGCACAGCGCGTCCCGGAACCCGGAGGCCATCTCGCCCATCGCGCGGTAGAGCGGCTCGGACTCGAAGGTGCGCGAGAACCCGAGCCGCACCAGCACCGCCACGCCCGTCTGCCCCTGCACGAGATCCCGCGCCGCGAGCACCCGGCGCAGCACCAGGCGGCAGCGCTCGGCGAAGAGGTCCGGCGGCAGCGAGAGGACCTCCTGCTTCTGCATCCCCTCGTTCTCGAAGAGCGTCCGCGTCATCGAGAAGAGGCTCACCCGCATCTCGAGGCCGTCCGGCGCGTCCGCCACCGCCTCCTCGAACGCGATCCGCGACAGCTCGCCGATGGCCTCCTCGCTGACGTACGCCACGCGCGCGCGCTGGATGCAGTCGTAGAAGACGGACGCATCGTCGGTGGGGCCGGCCATCCGCAGCAGCGGCGCGAGCTCCGCCTCCTCGCGGTGGCGCTGGGCGGCGGTGTCGTAGAGGAGCGGGTGACGCAGGTCGAAGCGGCGGGCCACGGTCAACAGCGCCCGCGCGCTGTGCGACCCTTCCAGGTGACGGTGCAGGTCGATGCGCAAGGTCCAATGCGCCTTAGCCGATGCGGGTCCGGCGTGGCAAAGAGGATTCATGCGGTTCGTCGTCCTGCTCGTCGCCCTCGTCCTCGCACTGCTCGTCCCGCGGCTCGCCGCCGCCCAGATCGTCAACGTCCAGGCGCGCTTCGCCGACGAGCCCGAAGAGGGCCTCCACGGCGCGGCGGAGGCGTCCCTCGACTGGCGGACCGGCAGCCAGGAGTACCTCGCGTTCCGCACCGGGCTCACCGGCACCGTGCGCGCGGGCGATCACCTCGTGCTCGGCCTCGCCCAGGGCGAGTACGGGCTCTCCGAGGGCGAACGCACCCTGGCCCGGACCCTCGAGCACCTGCGCTACCGCCACCGCCTCCACGACCACCTCTTCATCGAGGCGTTCCTCCAGCACGAGTACAACGCCTTCCGCCGCCTCCAGCTCCGCGGCCTCGCCGGCGCAGGGCCCCGCGTCCTCCTCGTCCGCGAGCAGCTCTTCACCGCCGCGGTGGGCGGGTCGTTGATGCTCGAGTACGAGGAGCTCGGCCGGGACGAGCTCCCCGATGCCGGCCGCGTCACCATCGACGCGCGCTTCAACGCCTACGTGATGGGCCAGCTCAAGCTGATGGAGAACCTCACCATCGCGCAGACGCTGTACCTGCAGCCGCGGGCGGACCGGTTCTCGGACGTGCGGGTGCTCAACGAGACGGCGATCACCGCGCGCGCGAACCCGCGGGTGGGGCTCACGCTCTCCTTCCTCCTCTTCTACGACCGCACGCCGCCGGCCGGCGTTCCGCCGCTCGACAGCCAGCTTCGCACCGCGCTGGCCGTCACCTTCTGAGGGGCAGGCCTTTGCTTCAGGCGGAGAGCCGCTGAGGCGGCGGCACCCACGCGGGCGTCGTCACCGCGCGGCGCAGACGGACGCGGAACACGCTGCCCTGCGGCAGGTTGGGCTCCACCCAGATCCGGCCGCCGTGCGCGTTCACCGCGAGCCGGCAGAAGTGCAGCCCCAGGCCCTGGTTGGCGTTGCCGGTCACCGTCTGCTCGCCGTCCACGCGCGCGTACTTCTCGAAGATGCGCTCCTCGAAGCCGGCCGGGACGCCGGGGCCCAGATCGCGCACCGCGAGCTCCACCTCGTCCTCCACCGGCCGCAGCTCCAGCCGCACCACGCCCTTCGAAGGCGAGTACCGCAGCGCGTTCTCCACCAGGTTCAGCAGCGTGCGCCGCATCAGCTCCGCATCCACCGACGCGTGCAGCTCCGCGCCCTCCGCCACCTCCAGCTCCAGGGTGACGTTGCGGTCGCGCGCGTGGGGCCGCAGCACCGAGCGCACCTCGTCCACCAGCGGCCCGAGCGGCAGCGGCACCAGGGTGGGCCGGAGCAGGCCGTCCTCGGCGCGGTTCACGTCGAGCAGGTTGAGCAGCATGCGCGCCATCCGCTCGGTGGAGGTCCGGATGTACTCCACCGCCTCGGCGTGCGGCGTGCCCGCGAGGTCCTCCTCCAGCAGCTCCGCGTGCCCGGCGATGCCGGTGAGGGGGTTCTTCAGGTCGTGCACCAGCAGCGCGGTCAGCTCGTCCCGCCGCTGCTCCGCCGCCTCGCGCCGCGCCACCTCCGCGTCCAGCGCCAAAGAGAGGTCCCGCCCCCAGCCGACCACCGCGCACAAGGCGAGCCCCATGGTGCTGCTGAGCAGGTTGCCGAACAGCTCCAGGCGCGTGGGCATCAGCACCCCGTCGTACGCGTAGAGCACGATGTTCAGCAGCACGGTGGCGCCCGCGAAGGCGAGCCCCTGGCGCATGCCGAGGAAGAGCCCGGCGAGAATGACCAGCAGCACGTTCACCGGCCGCAGCTCGGCGAACTCCTGCGGCGGCAGGAGCCAGAACGCACCGAGGTACGCGAGCACGAGGGCGCCGAGGATTCCTCCCCGCACACCCACCGGCCACTTCGCAGTCGAGAGCCACCAGCGCCGCACGGCCGAGATTGTACCCCCGGCCATGGACACCGCGCCCGCCCGCCCGGTCACCTAGCGGAGCGCGTCGCGAACCTGCTCGGCGATCCCGTTGGCGTCCAGCCGGAACTTTGCCAGCACCGCGTCCGGAAGCCCGCTCTCGCCGAAGGTGTCCTGCACGCCGATGCGCAGGAGCTTGCGGCCCACGCCGTTGTCCGCCAGCACCTCCGCCACCGCCGAGCCGAGCCCGCCGATGATCTGGTGGTCCTCCGCGGTCACCAGCAGCCGGGTGCGCGCCGCCGCCTCCAGCACCGCCGCCGCATCGAGCGGCTTGAGGGTGTGGATGTTGACCACGCCCACGTCGAGCCCGTCCTTCTGCAGCGCCTCCGCGGCCACGAGCGCGGGATGCACCTCGCCGCCGGTGGCGAAGATCACCGCGTCCTTGCCGCCCTGGCGCAGGGTGACCGCCTTGCCGAACTCGAAGCGGTAGCCCTCCGGGTTCACGCGCTCGACCTTCTGCCGCGTGGTCCGCAGGAACGCCGGGCCCTGGTGGGTGGCGCACAGGTACTCGATGGCCGCCTCGCACTCGAGGTCGTCCGCCGGCTGGATGACGACCATCCCCGGCAAGGTCCGCATCAGCGCGATGTCCTCGAGCCCCATCTGCGAGTAGCCGTCGTCTCCGATCGCCACGCCCGCGTGGCTGCCCACGATGCGCACGTTGGCGTTCGCGTACGCGAGCGAGATGCGGATCTGATCGAACCTGCCGGTGACGAAGCAGGCGAAGGAGCAGATGAAGGGGATCTTCCCGGCGAGCGCGAGCCCCGCGCCGGTGCCGATCATGTTCGCCTCGGCGATGCCCATCTGGAAGAAGCGGTCCGGGAACTTCTTGGCGAAGATCTCGGACTTGGTGCTCTTGCCCAGATCCGCGTCGAGCGCGACGATCTCCGGGTACTTGTCTCCGAGCTTCGCGAGCGTCTCGCCGAACGCGTCACGCGTGGCCTTGGCGGGCATCAGCGCACCTCTCCCTTCGTCAGCGCGTTGAGCTTGCGCAGCTCCTCCAGCGCCTTGTCCGTCTGATCCCGGTTGGGCGCCGCCCCGTGCCACGCGTTCTGGTGCTCCATGAAGCTCACGCCCTTCCCCTTCACGGTGTTGGCGATGATCATCGTCGGCTTGCCCTTCGTCGCCTTCGCCTGATCGATCGCGCCGAGGATCTGCGCGAAGTCGTGCCCGTCGATCTCCAGCACGTTCCAGCGGAAGGCGCGCCACTTGTCGGCGATGGGCTCGATGTCCATCACCTCGTGCACCGGCCCGTCGATCTGGCCGCGGTTGTAGTCGAGGAACACGGTGAGGTTGTCGAGCCCGAACATGGGCGCGCTCATCGCCGCCTCCCACACCTGGCCCTCCTGCGACTCGCCGTCTCCGAGGATGCAGTACACGTGGAAGCTGTTTCCCTCCATCTTCGAAGCGAGCGCCATGCCCTGCGCCACGCTGAGGCCCTGGCCGAGCGAACCGGTGGGCGCCTCGATGCCGGGGAGCAGCGTGTTCACCGGGTGGCCCTGAAGGCGGCTGCCCAGCTCGCGGAGCGTCATCAGCTCCTCGCGCGGGAAGTAGCCCGCCTCCGCCATCACCGCGTACAGCGCGGGGACGCCGTGGCCCTTGGAGAGCACGAACCGGTCGCGCTCCTTCCAGTCCGGACGCTTCGGATCGTGACGCATCCGGGCGAAGTAGAGCGCGGTGACGAGGTCGATGACGGAGAGCGAACCGCCGGGGTGGCCGGAGCCGGCCTTGTGCAGCATCTCGATGATGTCGAGGCGCAGCCGCCCGGCGATGTCACGCAGGCGAGCCAGCTCCTCGCTGCCAGCGGAGGTCGTGGTGGACATGGGGCGCGCTCTATCCGATGCGCTGCGCCCCGGCAAGGCGACCCTTCAGGCGGGGTCCACCTCTCCTGCGAGGTAGCTGAGGATCACCTCGTCGAGGCTCTTCTCGGAGATCAGATCTTCACCGAACAGCGTCCCCACCGGCGTCTCGGTGCGCCGGGGTGGGATGGGGTGCGCTGCGGGAGCGGCGGCGGCGGTGGGCGCCCGGGGCGCTTCCATGGTCAGGCGAGCCGGCAAAGGCGGTGGTGCCGTCTGGGGCCTGCCCTCCGCGGCCTCCACCGCGAGCTGTCCCGGCTGGTAAGCCTGCGTCCCGGTGTGGAGGTGGTCGTACACGCCATTGATGAGGTTCCGCAGCATCTCCTTGTGCTGCTCCTCCATCAGTTGGCGGACGACCTGCTGCAGGTTCTCGGCGGTCACCACGTCCGCGTAGGAGGTCTTCCTCGAGGCGAGGATGTTCCCACCCACGAACAGGTGCGTGATGATGTGCGGGTTGTTGACGCCCGAGTCCTCGGTCTGGACGTGGAAGATGGTCCCCTTGTACTTGACGTTGTGGTTGAAGCCGGTGACTGCCTTTTCGAAGGTCTTCGCCATGGTGGGGACGGAACGCGGCGGACCGTAACAGCGCCGTTTCAGAGCAATCAAGGATCCGGTCGAGGCAGCACGATCCCCAGCCGAGCGGCGTCCTCCGGCGTGTTGATCCCTCCCAGACTCTCCAGCGCCGCGTCGTGGGTGCGCAGCAGGTCGACATCCACCTCCACGCCTGGGGTCGCGCGCATCAAGGCCTGAAGCCCCGCGCCCTCCGCGAGCAACGCAGGCAGCACCTCCCTCACCCCGCGGCAGTAGAGGCCCGGCAAGGGTTCGCGGCGGCCTTCGCGCACGAAGCATGCCCAGAGCGCCTCCGGCGACTGGCGACGGGCCCGGTCGAGAACCTGCACCACCTCCGGATGTACGCGCGGCATGTCGCCGCCCACCAGCAGCACCCACTGCGTCTCACATCGGGCCAGCGCCGCCTCGAGCCCCGCCAGGGGTCCGCCGTCCGAGATCCTGTCGGTCACCACCCGGGCACCGGGCGAGAGCGGGAGCGGGAGCG
>CAZCWA010000295.1:0-3210 GCA_964502265.1 uncultured Myxococcaceae bacterium
TGAACTCGTGGATGGAGATGGGCCGGTTGTCCGCCCAGCGCTTCTTGAAGTCGTCGCGCTCGAGCATCCGCGCCACGGTGTAGCGGGAGGCGAGCCGGATGAGGCCTTCGGTCCCCAGCGCGTCGAGCCACTCGCTGTTGAACTTCACCCGCGTCTTGTCCGAGTCGAGGACCTTGAAGACCTGCTCCTTGTAGGTCTCGGCGTTCTTCGCCACCTCTTCCCGCGTCAGCGCCGGCCGCGCCGCGTTCTTGCCGGACGGATCTCCGATGAGCCCGGTGAAGTCGCCGATGAGGAAGATGACCTGGTGCCCGAACTCCTGGAAGCGCCGCATCCGCGTGAGCAGCAGCGAGTGCCCGAGGTGCAGGTCCGGCCGCGACGGGTCGAAGCCGGCCTTGATCACCAGCGGCTGGCCCTTGTCGTAGGACCGCTGCAGCTTGCGCTCGAGCTCCTCGGGGACGTGGAAGTCCACGGTCCCGCGGGTGACCTCTTCGTACTGCTCCTTCGGCGTGGCGCGGCGAAGCGCCTGCGCATCGGACGCGTTGAGTGACATGCCGCGCCCTATAGCAGAGCGCCTTCGCCTAGTCGGTGATGTCGCTCACGTGGTTGTGCGGCACGCCCGCCGGAATGAACTCTCCTCCGAGCTGCCGGTCGTCGCTCGACACGCTCCACACGTCCAGCGTCTCGTCCCCGTCGAGGTTCCCCGCGCACGCGATCGTCACCGCGCAGTCCTCCGGGCACTCGCCCTCGATCCCCGTCGCGATGCCCGCCGCACGGATGCGGCGGAAGGCCATGTCGGCGTCGAGGTTCTCCGGCCGGGTGGGGCGCACCGCACTCGCCGCATCCCCGTCGAACGTCGCCTCCGGGCCGAAGAAGTACGCGTAGCGCGTCCCATCGAAGGACAGCCCCAGCTCCGCCGGGCGCTCCGAGTACCGCTCCTCGCCATCGAGGAGCAGGCGCTGCGCCGTCCACGCCGAGCGCAGGTTCGCCTTGCACTCCGCCTGCTTCGAGCGCGCCTGGAACCGCATGAAGTTCGGGATGGCGATCGCCGCCATCACCGGGACGAAGAGCATCAAGGCGCCGCCGATCACGATCGCCGCGATGGCCAGGCCCTTGCCCTTCCGCGACGGATCCCGCGAAAGCTGCACCAGCGCCACGATCCCCAGGATGACCCCGATGGGGAAGCAGAGGAACGTCCCCACCAGCGCCCCGATGGCGAGGCCGGAGGTCTTCTGCTGGTGCGGAGGCGGTGGCTGCGGCGGAAACGTGGACACGACGGACCCCTCTGGAGCGCCAGGCTCCCAAAGAAAGGCCCGCTTCCTAACACACCGACCGGCCGGCTACTCGATGGGCGGGAAGTCCCAGCTCCGGTTGAGGCCGCGCCACGACTCCTGCTCGGTGACCACGAGGTCCATCATCACGTCGTCGGTGTTGATGGGGATGTCGTCCACCACCAGCTCGCTGAACGCCAGGCCCACCCGACGGCTGCGCTCGATGGCCGCCTTCAAGGTGGCGTCGTAGTAGCCGCCGCCGCGCCCGAGCCGCTTGCCGTCCCGCGTGAAGCCCAGGCCCGGCACCACGAAGAGGTCGATCTTCTCCACCGGGATCAGCTCCGAGGAGTCCTGCGGCTCACGCACGCCCAGACGCCCCGGCTCCAGCTCACTCTCCGAGGTGATGGCGCGGAAGGAGAGGATGCGGCCGTGCACGTGCGAGAGCGGGTAGCAGACGATCTTCTCATCCGCGAGCGCGGCGATGAGGATGTCCCGCGTGGGGACCTCTCCGCGGATGGGGGCGTAGAGCGCGATGGTTTTGGCGTGCTGGTAGTAGGGCGAGGCGAGGAACCGGGCCTGCACCTTCAACCCGCGGGTGTCCAGCACCTGCGGCGTCAGCGCCTTGCGCTTCTGCGTCAAACTCTCGCGCAGCGTCTGCTTCTGCGCGGCCAGATCCACCGTCTGCGTCATCCCTTCACTCACGCCCGACCCCCTCCCGAAAAAACGTCCCCCGCTGATGGCCGTGTGGGCAGCGTCCATTGAACCCTGAAAGTCAGGTGGGACCCGATGTCGTCCGCTTCAGGCTTCCCTCTCGAAGGAGGGCTTGCACACCACGTCCGAAACGACTCCCGCAATGAACGTATAGGTTCGAATATCTGCTGCCCATCACGCACCCCGCAGGGGACAGAAACGTCCCAGGGTGCTGCTTCAACCCCCTGAAATCCCTCAGAAAATCCGTAGTGCCGCCCCACAATGATAAGGACGGCCCCCCAAGCGGTCAAGCCGCCCCGGCCGGCGTTTACAGAGGGAAGGACTTGCCCCTATGATGCCCGGTCACGCGCGTGGCCAGATGTCCCAAGTCCTCGGAACGACAAGCATCCTGGCGCTCGCCTTCCTCTCCGCTGGCCCCGCCTTCGCCGCACCGCCTTCCGGGATGTACCGGGGAGAACTCGGCGCGGCACGCTTTTCGTCCCCGGATGGCGTGAGCGTGAGGGCGACATCGGAAGGGGGCGGAGCCTGCGGCTACGTGCGCGGCGAGCTCCTCTTCGAAGGCCACGCCGAGGGCAACGCGATCGTCGGTCGATTGAAGATCTGTCAGACCGGCCCGGCTGCCTCGTGTCCTTCGCCGAAGGTGCTCCCGGTGATGGCGCTGTGGGACGCGGCGGACGGGACGCTGGCAGGTCACCTCCGCCCGGATCCGGGCTGCGGCATCGGCGGGCTGAAGGGGACGCACTTCAGCTTCCGGCACGGCGGAGACGAGCCTTCGGCAGGCGGAGATCGCGGCAAGTCGGCGGCGCTGGTGGCCGCGAGGCGGGTGACGAAGCAGGAGGCGGATGCGGCCGAGCGGGCCTTCGCCCAGGGCGCGAGGCTCCTCTCACAGGGGCAGCCCAAACGCGCGGTCGAGCACTACGAGCGCGGTCTCCAGCTTCACGACTCGCACGCCGGCGCGTGGCGGCAGCTCGGGATGGCGCGGATGCGGTCGGGGAACCCGCAGGGATCGGTGGAGGCGTTCGAGCGCGCGGTGCGCTTTTCGCCCAAGCCCATTCCCCAGCTCCACTTCGAGCTGGCGATGGCGTGGGCGCGGCTGCGCGAGCGGGAGCGGGCGCTGGAGCAGGTGCGGCTCGCGGTGGAGCACGGCTTTCCGAACCCCCTCGGGCTGCGCAAGGATCCGGAGGTCAACGCGTTGCTCGGCGCGGATCCGGAGTTCAACGCCCTGCTCGAC
>CAZCWA010000295.1:3310-6593 GCA_964502265.1 uncultured Myxococcaceae bacterium
GAGCTCACCCGGCAGCTCGATCATCCGAACATCGTGCGGGTGCTCGAGGTGGGCGTGCACGAGGGCAACTACTTCATCGTGATGGACCTGGTGGACGGGCGGGATCTCGCCCAGGTCATCAGACGGTGCAGGCGCGGTGATATCCCCCTGCCGCTGGACTTCGGGCTCTTCCTCGGCCGGACGCTGTGTGACGCGCTGGCGTACGCGCACGAGGCGAACGACGCCGAGGGCCGGCCGCTGGAGATCGTCCACTGCGACGTCTCGCCGTCGAACCTGTTCGTGTCGAGGGTGGGGGACATCGCGCTGGGTGACTTCGGGGTGGCGCGCGCGCGGATGCACCCGGGGAGCGAGGGCGCGTTCCACGGCAAGGTCCACTACGTGTCCCCGGAGGCGCTGGCGGGGGAGATCACCCACGAGTGGGATCTGTGGGCGGCCACCGCATCGCTCTACGAGCTCATCACCCTGCAGCGGCCGTTCGCCGGCGATCACCCGAACGAGGTCTTCCGGGCGGTCCGCGAGGGCCGGTACCTGCCTCCTTCGCAAGTGCGCGCGGACGTGCCGCCGGAGGTGGATGCGATCATCGCGCGGGGGTTCTCGCTGCGGCGGGAGGAGCGGTTCCCGTCTGCGCGCGCGATGGGTGAGGCGCTGGCGCCGCTGTACGACGAGCGGATCGGCAACCCGATGGCGATCGCCGCCGTGGTGCGAGGCCTCTTCGGCGCGGCCTCGGGCGCACAGGCTCAGGGTGGCGGATCCGGCAGCAGGTCGGCGTAGCGCACGGAGAAGGTGAGGGGCGACTCGCTGCCGCTGCGCACGACCTCGATCGTGAGCGCGTCCCCGTGCATCGGCGGGGGAATCGGCCCGGCCGGTGCGGCGGGCACGCCGTCGATGGAGACGATCACGTCACCTTCCTGAAGTCCCGCCTCGCGCGCTGGAGAGGTGCTGAGGAAGCCCTGCACGCGGATCCCGGCGGGTTCGGCGGACGGCGCGCGCAGGATGCCGATGCCCATGAACTCGCGCGTCCAGTGCGTCTGCGTGTCGAAGCGGACGAGGGCCAGCGCGGGAGGATTGGCACTGAAGGTGAACTCGAGCTCTCGCAGGTGGCTCCAGCCGAGGAACCCATCCAGCCGGGCGCCGCCGTAGAGCTGGGAGAGCCGGTCCAGTTCGGCGTCCACCTCGGGCGCGGTGAGCGCGATCGCATTCTCCACCGAGGGCTCACTACCGGGCCGGAGCGACCGAACGCGCGTGGCGGTGGCGGAGAAGAGACCGGCGAAGCCGCTGTGCACCGGCAGTGCGGTGAGCGTGGCGCGGCCATCGTCGAGGTCGATGATCCCGGATCGAAGGAAGGTCGCCTCCGCACCCGTGTCGAGCAGCAGTCGGACCGGCCTGCCTTCGAGGTGCGCTGCGACGATGAAGGCGGAGGGTTCGCATCGGTCTGCGCCACCGAGGCGCTGGAGCGGGACAAGCGGACCTGGCGCGCCGCTGCCGTCGAAGAAGGTCGTGGTGCGAGCGCGGGCGTCGTGGCGGAGCGGCAGGTACGCGAGCACGTCCGCTCCCAGCACGGCATCCACGCCGAGCCGGGAGGAGAGCACGCGGAGCGGCAGGGGACCTGCCTCGAAGGTCCCGGCGCGGACGTGGAAGGGCAGCCCCTCCTGCGTCAGCGCCCGCGCCAGCTCCGGGCCGAGCGCGGAGAAGGGGAAGCCGGTGTCGAGCAGCACGCGCGCGCGGTGGCCCGAGACGTCCGCCTCGATGATCGCGTGCCCGTCGACGGTCCACGCGTGGGACTCCGCCATACCCGGCACCTGAATGGGCAGGGGCGCATCGCACCCCTCCGGCGTCCCATTGCACGACACGCCGCACGCGATGAGCGCGACGCCCATCGCGATCAACGATGCGATGACGAGCGCGTCACGTGGCACCGCCGCAGCATGCCTCAACCTCAACCGCGTCACGCGGCGGTCGATCAGGCCACTTCGCGCGCCCGCGGCACCTGCTCCACCAGCGCTTCGATCACCGCGTCCACGTCCGCCTCGGTGGTGGTGCGGCCGAAGGAGATGCGCAACGAGGCGTGGGCCTGCGTGGGCGTGAGGCCCATGGCCGAGAGCACGTGGGAAGGCGTCAGCGATCCCGAAGCGCACGCCGCGCCCGCGCTCACGCAGATCCCGGCCAGGTCGAGTCCGATCAGCAGCGCCTCGCCGTCCGAGCCCTCGAAGCGGACGTTGGCGGTGTTCGGCAGCCGGGGCGCGTCCCCACCGTTCACGTGCACGCCCTCCAGCCGCGTGACCAATGCCCGCTCCAGCCTGTCGCGCAGGGCCCCGAGGCGCATCCCCTCAGCGTCCAGCAGCTCGGGGGAAGCGGACAGCTCCAGCGCGCGGACCAGCGCCTCGATGTACGGGAGGTCGTGTGTGCCGCCGCGCCGCCCGTTCTCCTGATGCCCGGGGACCAGGGGCTGCACGTTCACCCCGCGCCGCACCACCAGCGCGCCCACGCCGGACGGCCCGCCGAACTTGTGCGCGCTCAGGGCGAGCAGATCACAGTCCGCCTCGCGCAGCGTCACCGGGACCTTGCCCACCGCCTGCACCGCGTCCGAATGGAAGAGCACGCCCCGTTCGCGGCACGCCCTCGCCACCTCGCGCACCGGCTGGAGCACGCCCGTCTCGTTGTTCGCCCACATCAGCGACGCCAGCGCGGTCGGCGCCTCGTCCAGCGCGGCAATGAAGCGCTCCGCACCGATTCGCCCGTCCGCATCCGGCGCGACGCGCACCACCTCCGCGCCCTCCAGCAGCTCGAGCTGCTTCACCGACTGCAGCACTGCCGGATGCTCGATCGACGAGGTCACCACGCGGCGCCGCGTCTTGTCCGGCCGCGCCGCCCACACGCCCTTGAGCGCCAGCGCATCCGCCTCCGAGCCTCCCGCGGTGAAGACCAGCTCCCTCGGCTCGCACCCGATGATCCGCGCCGCCCGCTCCCGCGCGGATTCGAGCCGGGTCCTCACCGCCCGCCCACCTGCGTGGACGCTGGAGGGATTGCCCGGCTGCGTCACCGCGCGCCGAAACGCATCGGCCAGCCCCTCCGCCACCTCGGGGTGGATCGGCGTGGTGGCGTTGTGGTCGAGGTAGATCACCTTCGGTCCGCTCCCTGGTACTCGAGGAGGCGCTTCCCCTTGAACTGCGTGACCCCGAACTCCTCGAGGAAGCTCCGGATCACCTCCCGCTTCAGCGCGCCCCTCTGCGCCCGCCCACCTGCGTGGACGCTGGAGGGATTGCCCGGCTGCGTCACCGCGCGC
>CAZCWA010000296.1:0-6550 GCA_964502265.1 uncultured Myxococcaceae bacterium
GGACCTGCGGGAGCGCGCGGTGGGTGAAGTGAAGAGCTGGCTCGCGCAGCGGTGAACCAAGGTCACTTCGGGGCGGCCGGGCATGGACTGCGGCCGCTCAGCTGCCCGCCCCCGCGGTGGCCACAGCGCCCCTCGCCCGCTGCCGGAGTTGAATCCACAGCCACGCGGAGTAGCTGACGGCGATGACCATCACCGCGGTCGCGGTGACGAGCTCCCCTCGCGGATCTTCGAGGGTCACGCTGCCGGTGATGTTCGCGAGGATGTGGAAGAGGACGCCGGGAAGGATGCTGCCGGTGACTTCGACCAGCAGCGCCAGCGCGATGCCAACGCCGACCGCGAGGAAGACCTGGGTGATCTGCTGCAGCCCGGTGTAGCCGCTCAAGAGGTTGACGATGTGGCCGATGCCGAAGGTGAACCCGCTGACGAGGGCGGCGCGGCCCACGCCCCGGCGCTCGCGGATCGCGCGGTAGAGGAAGCCGCGGAAGAGGAGCTCCTCGAGGAAGCCCACGCCGGTCATCAGGAGCACGACGAGCAGCACGTCCACGCTTCCCAGCTCCGGGTTCAAACCCTTGAGAAGCTGGGCCACGGCCATGACCGTCAGAGGGAGGAACCAGAGCGCGGCCTGCCAACTGGAGGGGACGACCTTCGTCACACCGTAGAACGCCAGCAAGCGGTGACGGCGCAGGTAGAGCAGCGCCAGCGCCGAGAGCCCGAGCATCGCGGGTGCCGTGACGAGGTTCTCGCGGCCGAGCGCGGAGGAGGCCTCGCCGCCTGCGCCCATGGCGACGACGTAGAGGACAATCCAGACGACGGCGTGTCCCGTGAGGCTCTTCTGGTGGATGCGGTGCATGGCGACCTCGCAGACGGATCGTAGACCCGCGGGTCTCGGCGTGCGCCTCGTTCGTCAAGCCGGGCGCCATGCGCGATGACCCCCGCTACTGACGCTCAGTCCCTGGCCGCACCGCTGCAGCTCGACCCGAGCGTTCGTGCGCGCCGACGGTCCTGCGACCAGGGGGCCCGGCGCAGGAAGCGCCGGCGCTGCGAGGCGCAACGACCACCGACTGCCTGAAGCAACCGGGGTCAGGGCGCTCTACTTCTCCGCCGCCTGGGTGATCTCATCCGCCAGGCGGCCGCCGCCGTACACGGTGCGCAGGCCCTCGAGGATCCCGGCGCCGTGTACGGAGACGGCGCGGTTGCGCTCGGCGTCGTAGCCGTAGCGGCCGCCGAGCGAGTGCAGGTTGCCGTCGAACACGAGGCCCACCACGCGGCCCTCGCGGTCCACCACCGGCGAGCCCGAGTTCCCTCCGATGATGTCGTGCGTGGACGACATGTTGACCGGCGTCTCGCCGTTCAGCTTGCCGCGCACCCGCAGCCAGCGCTGCGAGACGTTGAAGGGGAACTTCCCGGTGTGCCGCTCGAAGAGGCCGCCGATGTTCGTCAGCGCAGGCACCTCGCGATCCCCCTCCTTCCACCCGGCGACGGTCCCGTACGTCAGCCGCAGGGTGAAGGTCGCGTCCGGATAGCCGGCGGTGCCGTAGACGGCCACGTGCGCCTGGTTGAGCAGGCCGCTGTTCTGGCGCACCACCGCGTCGACCTCGTCCTCCCACGTCTTGCGCAGCGCGCGCGCCTCGGGGTCCACGGCACGGGCCAGCACGATCATCGGATCCTTCGATGCGCCCACCGCCTTCGCACCGCCCTCGTAGAGCTGCCGGCGCACCTTCGGATCCGAGAGCCTCGACTGCGCCACCCACCGCGCCGCCAGCTCCTCCGGCGCGTCCTTGCCCAGCACCTTGCGCACCACCGGGTGATCCGCACCGAGCGTCTCGCGCAGCCGGCGCAGCGAGAACGACAGGGTGAGGACCTCCACCTCCCTCGGGATCGGCGCGTCGCGGAACAGGCGCTGCTCGAGCGCGGGGAGCTGCGGGCTCGTGTACTCGCGCAGGCGCTGCGCATCCGGTTTGGTCCGCTCATCCGCCGCGCGGACGAGGGCACGGGCAAGCCCGAAGAGCTCCGAGTTGAACGCGTCCCCGCCTTCGAGCAGCCGGTGCTCCACGTAGATCCGTCGGTGCGCGTTCATCGCCTGGGCCACCGCCCCGAACGCAGGCCCGTACTGCTGCGCGAGCTTCGGATCCGCCTGCACCTTCTGCCGCAGGGCGCGGTCCTCGCCCTCCTTCTGGGCCCACGACGCAGGATCCGCCAGGTATGCGTGCCGGCCGCGCAGCGCCTTGAGCGAGTTCTCCACGCTGCGCACCCGCGCGCGCGTGGTCCGGAAACGCTCGGGGTTGCCCTTCTGGTACTCGAGGAAGATGCCCCGCAGCTCCGCGAGCATCGCCACGTAGTACGGCAGCACCACGTCCCGCTGCAGGGCGAGCTGCTCCACCGTCTGCACGCGCTCGGTGCCGCCCGGGTGGCCGGCGACGAAGGTGAGGTCTCCCGCCTTCGCCGGCGTCTTCGCCCAGCGCAGGTAGTCCGGCGTCTTCGCCGGCTGCCCGTCCTCCCACACACGCATGAACGCCGCGTCGAAGCCGTAGCGCGGGAAGTTGAAGTTGTCCGGATCGCCACCGAACGCCGCCATCGGGAACTCGGGCGCCCAGGCGAGCCGCACATCCTGGAAGCGGCGGTACTTATAGAGGTGGTACGCGCCGCCGTGGAACAGCGTCACCACGTCGCAGCGCAGCTTCGGATCGCCGCCGGTGCACGCGCCCTCGATCGCCGTCTGCTCCGCCTTGAGCGCCTGCGCGAACGCTGCGCCCTCCTTGCCCGCGGTGGCCTTGCGGATGCGCGCGGTGACGTCGCTCAGCTCCACGAGCTGGTTCGCCTCCACCTTCGGGCAGCGGCGCTCCTCCTTGTCACTGCGCGCGAGGAACCCGTTCTCCAGCAGGTCCGCCTTCGGGGTGGAAAGGTCCTGGATGCAGGCGCGGATGCAGTGGTGGTTGGTCATCACCAGGCCGCGCGGGGAGACGAAGCTCGCCGAGCACCCGCCCGCGAGCCGCACCGCGCCCAGCCGCACCTTGTCCAGCCACGCCTGGTCCGGACGGAAGCCGTACGCCTTCTCCACCCGCTCGGCGGGGAAGTCGTTGAAGAGCCACATGCCCTCCTCCGCCCGCGCGTCCGCCGGAGCGAGCGTGAAGGCGAGGACGCAGAGGGTGAAGATGGGCATGACCGCCCGGGACGACGCAGAGAATGGGGACACGGTGAGCTCCTCCCGCGCCCTGTTTCGACCACGCTCCCCGATGCGTCAACCACCGCGTGCGTTGGGCGAGGCCGGCGGCGACTCCAGCTCCAGCCACGCGTCCCCGCATCTGCGGCAGCCCATCTTCGCGCCCTCGCCGAACGAGAGCAGGGTCGTCGTCTCCACCGGATGTCCATCGCCCCGGGGACACCTGCGGCACGACGAGCCGCGCGGCCGCACCGGATAGGCGCCCTCCCACGGCGGGACCCGCAGGACCTTCAGCCACTCGATCACCGCGTCCGAGTTCCACTCCACCTTGACCACCGCGCGATCGCCCGAGGCCAGCCCGTGGCGCACCGCCAGCCAGTAGAGCCGCAGCGCCCGCGCGTGCATGCCCATGCCCCGCTCCCGGAACGCGCGGCCCAACTGCACCACCGCCCGAAGCAGCGCCACCCGATCACTTCCCAGCCCCGCGCCCATGCTGAACCCATGTTCAGCACGCACCCCGCTCCGCCGCAAGCAGCCGCTGTAACAGTGCGGATTCACTGGACGATTCGCCACCGCCCGGTCGTGCGCATCTTCCGGGAGGAGGGAGGCCTCGGGATGACGGACAGGCTGGCCGGGAAGGTGGTGGTGATCACCGGCGCATCGAGCGGCATCGGGCGGGAGACGGCGCTGCGGCTGGCGCGGCGGGGGGCGAAGCTGGTGCTGGCGGCGCGGCGCGAGGAACCGCTGGAGACGCTGCAGGCGCGGTGCGAGGCGCTCGGGGCCGAGTGCCTGGCGGTGTCCCTGGACGTATCGGTCGAGGAGGACGTGGACGCGCTGGCGGTGGCGGCGGTGGAGCGGTTCGGCCGCATCGACGGCTGGGTGAACGACGCGGGCGTGTACGCGGTGGGCACGGTGGAGCAGACGCCGCTGGAGGTCTACCGGCGGGTGATGGACGTGAACTACTTCGGCACCGTGCATGGGACGCGCGCGGCGGTCCGGCAGATGCGGCGTCAGCCGAAGCGCGGCGTGGTGGTGAACGTCGCCTCGATGTTCTCGGGCGCGACCGGTGGCCTTGCCTCGGCCTACACCGCCAGCAAGCACGCGGTGCGCGGGTTCACCTCGGCGGTGCGGCAGGACCTGCGCGGCACCGGCATCGCGCTGTCCACGGTGATGCCCGCCTCCATCGACACGCCGCTCTTCGAACACGCCGCGAACTACACCGGCCAACCGCTGCGCACGCCCTCGCCGGCCCATCCGCCGGAGCGGGTGGCGAAGGCGATCGTCCGCATGCTCGAGCGGCCGCGGCCGGAGAAGTACGTGGGCGCGCCGGCGGTGCTGCTCGAGGCCTTCCGCCACCTGATGCCGCGCGCCTACGAGCGGGTGATGCCGAAGCAGATGGCGCTGACGCAGCTTCAACCCGGCGAGGCGCAGGCGCAGGCGCAGGCGCATGCCACGGCCGGCAACCTCTTCGAGCCGATGGCCGGGGGCACCACCGTCCACGGCAACGCGAAGGCGAAGACGATGCAGTGGCTGCGGCGGGCGACGGTGGCCGGCGCGTTGGGAGCGGGCGCGTTCGGGCTGCGGCGGGCCCTGGCGTCGAGGGAGGGCTGATCATGCGAGAGCCACCGAAGGTCCCGAGCTGGCTGTCGGCCATCTCCGGCTGGAGCTGGCGGGTGCTGGTGGTGGTCGCTGCGCTGGTGGTGCTGGTCTTCGCGATCTCGCAGGTGGCGGTGGTGGCCACCTCGGTCTTCGTCTCCATCGTGCTGGCGAGCGTCCTCTGGCTGCCGATGAACTGGCTGCGCGAGCGGAAGGTGCCACCGAGCCTCGCCACGGCGATCGTCGTGGTCGGGTTCCTCGGCGTCATCGGCGGGATCGGCTTCCTGCTCTACCCTGCGGTGACGCGCCAGATCTCCGCCCAGGGCGGCCAGCTCGTGCAGCAGTTCGAGCAGCTCCTCGACGCGATCGTGAAGCGGGTCCCCGGATCCGTCGCGGATGGGACCGAGCTCATCGCCATGGCGGGCGAGGAGCTCGCGGATCAGACATCGGCGCTCGCGGGCTACGCCGCGGCGGGGGCGGCGGCGGTGGGCGGCTTCTTCACCGGGCTGCTGCTCACCATCGCCCTCACCTTCTTCTTCGTGCGCGACGGCGACCGGATGGTGGGCTGGCTCCTCGAACGCACCACCTCCTCGAGGCGGGAGGACGTGCGCGCCGTGCTCGACCGCGCCTGGTTCACCCTGCGCCGGTACGTGGGCGGCACCGCCGTGGTGGCGATGATCGACGCGGTGGGGATCGGGCTCGGGCTCTGGGTGATCGGCGTGCCGCTGGTCCTGCCGCTCGCGGTGCTCACGTTCTTCGCCGGCTTCCTCCCCATCGTGGGCGCGGTGCTCGCGGGGATGGTGGCGGTGCTCGTCGCGCTCGGCAGCAAGGGCCTGACCGCGGCGCTGCTCACCCTCCTGGTGGTGCTGGCGGTCCAGCAGTTCGAGTCCAACGTGCTCGAGCCGGTGATCATGGGCCGCGCGGTCCCGCTCCACCCGGTGGTGATCATGGTGGCGATCACCTCGTTCGGGCTGGTGTGGGGGATCCTCGGGGCGTTCGTCTCGGTGCCGCTGGCGGCGGTCACCTCCGCGGTGGGGAACGAGCTGCGGCGGCGCGGGATGCTCGGCGTGCGCACCACCGGCGTGGCGTAGAAGGTCCCCGTGCGGCGGACGTAGGATGCCCGCGTGTCCACATCGATCGACGCATCGGACGGCGAGGCCCCGCGGACGAACACCTGGCGCTGGGTGGGCCGCTTCGGTGCGCCGGTGCTGGCGCTCGGGCTCTTCTTCCTCCTCCCCGGCGGGCTGAGCTTCGCCGCGCGCTCCACCTGCGCAATCGGCGTGCTGATGGCGGCCCTGTGGATCACCGAGGCGATGCCCCTGGCCGCCACCGCGCTGCTGCCGATCGTCCTCTTTCCGCTGCTGGGCGTGCTGCCCCTGCGCGAGACGACCGCCGCCTACGCGAGCGACGTCATCTTCCTCTTCATGGGCGGGTTCATCCTCGCTCTGGGGATGGAGCGCTGGGGCCTCCACCGGCGGATCGCGCTCCGGGTGCTCTCGTTCGCGGGCAGCACGCCGAGGCGCCTTCTGGCCGGCTTCATGGTCGCCTCGGGCTTTCTGTCCCTGTGGATCAGCAACACGGCCACCACCGTGATGATGCTCCCCATCGGGGTCAGCCTGATCAAGCTGGTGCAAGCGCGCGCCCGGGCCGAGGGCGGGGACGAGGCCGCCGCGCGGTGGTCCGGCTTCGGTCCGGCGCTGATGCTGGGCATCGCCTACGCCTCGAGCGCCGCCTCCCTCGGAACGCCCATCGGCACCCCGCCGAACCTGCTCTTGCGCGGCTTCGTGGAGCGGA
>CAZCWA010000297.1:0-6539 GCA_964502265.1 uncultured Myxococcaceae bacterium
ATGTGCTGGCTGGGCACGGTCGCCAGCAAATTGAACCCGCCACCATCGGCCACCGCGATCGTGCTCGATGCGTCGTTGTCGATGCGCTTCTCCCCCAACGGCAACGAGTCCGACTCGCTGTTCGAGCAGGGCCGATCGCTGGCGCGCGATGCGCTCCGGGACCTCGGCGCGGACGAGCCGGCGACAGTGCTCGTGTGCGGTCCGGGCGCGGCGCCCCCGGGCGCGCCGGTCTTCGATCGCGGGAGGCTGCGCGGCGTCATCGACGAGGCGAGGCCTTCCTTCGCGCCGGTGGAGCTCAACCGCTGCCTGGAGCTGGCGGCCGCGGCGCTGGAGGAGAGCCCGCTGCCGGGCAAGCGGCTGGTGGTGGTCTCCGACTTCACCCAGAACGCGCTGCGGTTGGAGCGCCCGTCGCCGGTGGTGAAGGGCCCGGACGGCCAGCCGGTGCGTCCCGAGGTGGAGCTGCGCGATGTGACCGACGGCGCGAAGACCCTGCCCAACCGCGCGGTGGTGGAGCTGAAGGTGGAGCCCGCGCTGCAGGCCGGCCCGCGCACGTACGCGTTCGCCTTCACCGTGCGGAACTTCTCGCCCGAGGCCGTCAGCGATCTCGAGGCGCAGCTCGTCATCGGCGAGCGTGTGGTCTCCAAGGGCTTCCTGGACGTGCCGGCGAACGGCACCGCGCAGAAGGTGCTCACCTACCGCTTCGAGGAGGGCGGGACCTTCTCGGGCGAGGTGCAGCTCACCTCGGACGGGCTGCGGGAGGACGACCGGCGGCCCTTCGTGGTCCAGGTGCCGCGGGAGGTGCGCGCGCTGGTGGTCAACGGGGCGCCGGACACGGTGCGCTGGCGCGACGAGTCGTTCTTCGTGTCTGCCGCGCTGAGCGGACAGGGCTCTCCGGTGCGCGAGGCGGTGCGCGATCCGGCCGCTGCGTGGCGCGAGGACTTCACGCAGTGGGACCTCATCTACCTGCTCAACGTGGACGCGCCGCCGCAGGACGTGGCGCAGAAGCTCGAGGCCTTCGTCCGCGAGGGTGGCGGGCTCTTCGTCTCCGTCGGCGAGAACGTCGAGCCGGAGGCGTGGAACGCGCGGATGGAGAAGGTGCTGCCGCGCCCGTTGCGCGTGGTGAAGACGGCGGCGCTGCCGGATGAGGACGACGCGGAGCGCCGGGCGGCGAAGCTGGGCCAGGTGCAGCTCGAGCACCCCATCTTCGCGCCCTTCACCGGCCAGGCCGGAGAGGGCCTGCAGAGCGCGCGCTTCTACCGGTACATGCTCCTCGAGCCCGAGCCGCCGAGGCCGGACAACGAGCAGTCGCAGGTGCTGGCCACGTTCGACGACGGAGCGCCGGCCTTCGCCTTCGCGCGCGTGGGCCGCGGGCGGGTGCTGCTCTTCACCTCGACGGTGGACCGCGATTGGGCGGACCTCGCCATCCGCACGAGCTTCCTTCCGCTGGTGCAGCGGACCTCGTCCTTTCTGACCGGCTCTTTGGACGAGCGCGAGGAGATGCGCGTGCGGGTGGGCGGCACCGTCCCGCTCGAGCCCGAGCCGCAGCGTCCCGTGGCGGACGTGCTCGCGCCTTCCGGCGAACAGGTGCCGCGCAAGACGCAGGAGGACGGCTCGCTGAGCGTGGGGCCGGTGAAGGAGCCGGGCGTGTACCGCGTCGTGGGCACGAACAAGCAGCCCATCCCGGAGCTGACCTTCGCCGCCGTGCTCGATGCGTCGGAGAGCGACCTCTCGCGGCTGGACGCCGATGCGCTCGAGGCCTGGTTCGGCGAGGCCACCGTTCGGCGAGACGGCGGCGGGCAGGAGGGCCCGGCCGTGCCGCTCTGGACCTGGCTCATCTCCGCCGCGGCGCTCGCGTTCCTCGCCGAGGGCGTGCTGCTCCGGAAGTAGACCTTCAAGCTCGAGACACCCATGCGACTGCCATTCATCGTCCTCTTCGTTTCCGTCGGACTCTCCACCGCGTGCAAGAAGGAGGAGCCGGCGCTCCCCATGGAGGACGTCTCGCCCCTGCACGTCACCGGTGGCGCGGGTGAGGACGACGCCGAGGAGCTGACCGAGGCGCGCGATGCGGTGCACTCGGCGGACGCGCTGCTGCAGCAGGAGGCGCCGGGGGTGAAGGTGGACGAGGCGCTGGTGAAGCGCTTCGTCGAGTACCGCCGGCGCGTGGTGCAGCGCTCGACGGGCGCGGTGGAGGCGTTCTCCCGGGAGTCGCGCGCGGCCGCAGGCTCGGCGAACCAGACGGTGGCGATGCGCGCGGCAAGAGCGAGCCAGCTCTTCGCGGAGAAGATGCGCGACATCGAGGAGACCGCACGCGAGGAGACGAAGCTGTCCAGGGACGAGGTCTCCGCGGCGGCGCGCGTGGTGGGCGCGGTGCTCGCGCAGCGGGAGATCTGGCGGCTGTCCGGCGGCGACGAGGCGGTGAAGCAGGCCGAGGCGACCTTCGCCACGCTCACCGAGGCGGAGCAGGCGCACGGCAAGGCGGCGCTTCAGGCGAGCCTCGATGGGTTTGCGCAGATGCGCGAGGCGAAGGAGGCGCGCCGCATTCACGGCGATGCAGCGGTGGACGCGGTGCTCGCGCAGGAAGAGGTGCTCCGCGAGCTGCAGCGGGAGTCCACCCAGGTCATGTCGCAGGTGTACTGATGGCCGCGCCCCTCACCGCTTCGCAGAGGCTGCACGCGCTGGTCTCGCGGATGTTCATGGTCGGCTTCGGCGGCACCACCGTCGAGGCAGCGGGGGAGGACTTCAGGGACCTCGTGCGCGACGGGATCTTCGGCGCCATCCTCTTCCGCCGGAACATCGAGTCGCCGGAGCAGACCGCCGCCTTGTGCGAAGCGCTGAAGGCGCGGGCCGGCAGGCCGTTCATCCTCAGCGTGGACCAGGAAGGCGGGCGCGTGGCGCGGCTGCGCGGCCAGCCGTTCACCTCGCTGCCGCCGATGCGCGTGCTGGGTGAGAAGGGCGATGAGCGGCTGGCCGAACGTGCGGGCCGGCTGCTCGCACACGAGCTGCGCGCGGTGGGCTTCGACTGGGACTTCGCGCCGGTGCTCGACGTGGACACCAACCCGGCCAACCCCGTCATCGGCGACCGCAGCTTCCACCGGGAGGCGGAGGTGGTGGCGCGTCTGGGCGTGGCGCTGGCGCGGGGGATGGAGCGCGGCGGCGTGGCCTCGTGCGGCAAGCACTTCCCGGGACACGGAGACACGTCGGAGGACTCGCACCTCGAGCTGCCGCGGCTGCCGCACGACATGGAGCGGCTGCGCAGGGTGGAGCTGCTCCCCTTCCGCGCCTGGGCGGAGGCGAAGCTGGCGTCGCTGATGACCGCGCACGTCGTCTTCGAGGCGGTGGACGCGGACGTGCCCGCAACCCTGAGCGCGCGGGTGATGGAGGGCATGCTGCGGCGCGAGCTCGGCTTCGAGGGCGTGATGGTCTCCGACGACCTCGAGATGAAGGCCATCGCCGACCACTACGGCGTGGGCGAGGCAGCGGTGCTGGGGACGCTGGCGGGCGTGGACCTCTTCCTCGTCTGCCACCGCGCCGACCGGCAGCGCGAGGCGATCGAGTCCGTCGTCCGTGCGGTGGAGTCGGGCCGCATCCCGCATGCGCGCATCGAGTCCGCCAACGCCCGGCTGGACGCGCTCGCGGCCCGCTTTGCCCACGCTGCGCCAGCGGGACTGCACACGTTGGGAAGCGCGGAGCACCTCGCGCTCCGGGACGGATTGGTGGCGGCCGTCGAAGGGCGGGATCCCACCGAGGTGCTCGCGTAGCTGCATGTCCGTGCCGTCCCTAACGTGAGGGGCGTGGCGCGCAAGAAGCAGCAAGAGAAGAAGGAGCAGCGCGAGAAGACCGACTCGGTCGTCATGGTGTTGCCGCTCGGGCTGACCGAGGAAGAGGTGAAGGCGGTCACTTGAAGCCCGAAGTCAGCCCCACCGCCCTGCGCGCGATCGTCGAGCGGCACCTCGCGGGCCTGCGTGCGCTGCGCGGGCAACCGGTGGAGTACGCGGGCGGCAGGGTTGAAGCCGGCGGGACGATCCGGCTCGCCTACCCGCGGACCTCGGGCGTCCTCCTCGCGTTCGTGAACGAGTGCTACGAGCAGAAGGTCATCTACCCGTTCGACTGGCCCGCGTTCACACAGGCTGCGGAGAAGCTGATCGAACCGGGCGGCATCGAGTCGGCCTCCGTCGATGACCTTCGGAGGCTACTCACGACCATCGTTCGACAGGACCGGTTCAACGGCGGCCTGCTGGAGGAGATGGCGCAGAACGGCGTGCTGGTCCGGATGCTGGAGCGGATCGACGTGCTCGTGGCGTAGACGCCCCCGGTCCGTCACCGCGGCCGGGGGAGGAAGCGGCGCGATCCGGGCGGGTTGAGCCGGAGGTTCTCGGCGTTGAGGGCGGTCGCGAACAGCGTCCAGCCGAGGTAGGGCACCATCATCGCCGCGGCCCTGGTGTCGACCTTCCGGGCCGAGCGCAGATACCCGGCGATGGACCCCACCAGCAGCACCACGTCCGCGAGCGCGGCCACCCGGCGCTTCCTGCTCTTGCCGAAGAAGAGCGGGGTCCACGCCGCGTTGAGCGCCATCTGCGCCCACCACCAGCCCAGGGCGCGGGTCCGGTGCGCGGAGGCCGGCTGTCGCAGGACCCGATGGGCCGAGGCCGTCATCAACGTGTAGAGCGCGGTCCAGGTGGGGCCGAAGACCCACGAGGGCGGCTGGAACGACGGCTTCTTCTCGCGGAGAAACCAACGGGGCTGCGCGCGCTGCACCGCGGGAACACCCACGGCGGACGCGAGCACGGGACCTGCGGCGAGGCCGGACAACATCAAAGCAGAGCGAGCAGCATGGGCTGGAGTCATGCGGGGAAAGCTGAGGCCTCCGCCTGGTCTCGGCACGCCTCCGCCTGCCTGGCCGCCCTCAGTGCCCGTGTCCCTCGTGGACGCCTTCACCGGGCGGGTGGCTGTGCGCCTTGCGCTTCTCCTCCTTCGCCCGGCAGTCGCGCAGGGCGGTGACGATGCGCTCGCGCTCGCCGGCTTCGGTGGCCTGACCAAGCGCCTGCGCCAGGGGCTCACACGGGCTCTCCTCGTCCGCCAGCCGCGGCACCGCCAGCGGTCGCTCGGGCATCCGGGCGGGAGCCTCCAGCCGCCTCAACAGCTCCTGTGCCTGCGCGTGCGCCTTCGAATCCGCGGGCACTTCGTTCAGGCGCGCCCTCACCCCTTCGAAGCGCGGGTCACGTGGGGAGACGCCGTCGAGCACCAGCGTGCGGTACTCGGACTCGGCCTGCTGGTAGGTCTTCACGCCGGGGTCCGCGACGACGGGAGCGGGAGCGGTGGGCTGTTCGGACGCGTCACGACGGCACCCGCTCATCGCGCCCACGCCCACGGCAAGCGCGGCCACGCCTGCGAGCCACGACCTCGTCCGCACGCCGCTCACCCTCCGCGGCTCCGGCTCCGGTTCCGGCGAAGCGTGAGGAGGCCGAGCAACACCCCCGGCAGCACCAGCGACACCTGTGCCGACGCGCAGCCACAGCCCACGGGCGGCTCCTCGGGAAGCAGGGGCGAAGGCGGTACCCACGGGTTGCCGTTGCCGGCGTCCTCGCCCCCGGTGCCCGCGTCATCGCCGCCCGTCCCCGCGTCCGGCTGCGGCGGGTCCTGCGCGAAGGGGAAGCCGCGCACCTCGAGGTCGGTCTCGGGGAACGAGGCATCGCACCCGTTGGGCATCCCGTTCAGCCTCGGCGAGCCGGCCTCCACCCACGCGGTGCCGACGAGGCTCGCCGTCAGGGTCACGCCGTCCGCGAACCTGCGCGCGGTCAGGTCGCGCGTGTGGTCGTAGAGCGCGGTCATGTTCCCGTCGTTCTTGAAGTCCTCGAAGATGATCTCCTGGGCCAGCGGCACGCCGACCAGGATCAGATCGAAGGTGTGGTTCTTCGGGTCCGCCCTCCCGAGCTTCCCGTAGTGCCCGCGCATCGCCACCGCCAGCGCGTTGAGCCGGTTCTGGTCGGAGAGCATCTGGGTCTCGTAGCGGGAGTGCAGCGAGCCCGGCTGGTTCCTGGTGGTGTGCATGGGCGACGCGGCGTCGGTCACGTAGTGGGAGAGGAACGCCACCGTCTCCAGCGCCTTCGTTCCGTTGCCTGCGCGCAGCTCCGCGACGAGCTGTCCGTGGAGTTCCTCCACGCGCCACGGCACCCGCCCGTTCGCCACCGCGTGCTGCTTGAAGGTCTCCTCCACCTGCGCCCAGTCGCGCGGATAGCTCTCCAGCGGGTTCGCGTAATCGATGTTCAGGTAGTGCCTCGGCCACTCGCACCACAGGGGCGCGTACTGCCTCTCGTTGCAGCTCTCCGGATCGTCTCCGCGCCAGCGGTCCGGGTCGCACGCCTTGTCCTGCCAGTCGGCTCGGCCGGTCACCGATGACAACCACGCGCGCAGGCAACTGCCCTGGGGGAAGGGTTCGTGCAGGTGCGAGGCGAGACGGCGGTGGCCCTGGAAGCCCCAGCCGAAAGCGGTGTGGGGCAACGCCATCGCCACGAGGGCGACGAGCGCGAGGAGCTGTCGAG
>CAZCWA010000298.1:0-6532 GCA_964502265.1 uncultured Myxococcaceae bacterium
CAGGAGGTCGAGGCGGCGCTCTTCGTGCGCGTGCAGAAGGGCTTCTACCTCTCGGACGTGGACCCGCAGCTCTACGGGGCGCGGTACCTGCGGGGCTGGGCCTTCGAGGCGCTCCTCCACCGGCTCCTGCGCGAGCGCTTCGACGAGGACTACTTCCGCAACCCCGGCACCGCGCAGTTCCTCGCCGGCCTGTTCGATCTGGGCGGACACGAGGACGCGGATGGCTTCTCCCGGATGCTGGCGGGACAACCGCTCTCCCTCGCCAGCGCCGGCGAGCGGCTGGTGGCGATCCTCAACCGCTGACGCGGTCACCTCAGAAAACCATCGTTCCGCCGGGCCCCCACCGGGCGGGCGCCCTCTGTGATGAGGTGGCTCGGGGTTTGCGTGCTTCGCCCGGTCCACGCGCCTCAGGAGGGTCGCCCCATGGTTCGGAAGCTTCTCGGTGTCTGCATCGTCTTGATGGTCGGTGGATGTAGCCCGAGCGAGCCGCTCGGCAGCGGCGATGACTACGCAAGGGGCGGAGGGCGCGGCGCAGAGGGTCCGCCGGCCGTGAGCGATGGGGCGGCGGGGGGCCTGCCCACCGAGGGCGCCGCGGACCCGGGCACGACCACCGGTGGGCCCCAGCCCGGCTCCGGCCAGCTCACCGCGGGGATGTGGGACGACAACGACAACTTCGACTGGTTCGTGTCCTACCGCGACGGCCTGCAGCAGCAGCGGGGCATGCCGCCGTTCACCCCGGTGGAGCAGGAGGCGGCGAAGGCGGCGGCGCAGCAGCGGACGGCGCGGACGTCATTGGAGGTGGCCTTCGTGCTCGACACCACCGGGAGCATGGGCGACGAGCTGCGCTACCTCGTGGCGGAGATCGAGGCCATCGCGGCGAACATCACGGCCGGCAACCCGAACGTGGACGCGCGCTGGGGCCTGGTGGCGTACCGGGACAAGGGGGACTCGTACCTGGTCCAGGGCCACCCCTTCCAGTCGAGCGTGCCCGCGTTCCAGTCCGAGCTGGCGAAGCTCTCCGCCGGCGGGGGCGGCGACACCCCGGAGGCACCGGACGCGGCGCTGAAGTGGGCGGCGGACGCGCTGCAGTGGAGCACCGGGGCGAACGTGGCGCGGATCGTCTTCTGGGTCGCGGACGCCCCGCATCACGAGGAGAACGCCCAGGCGCTGGTGGACGCGGTGCGCAGCCTGCGGGGCCAGGACATCCGCATCTACCCCATCGCCTCCAGCGGCATCGACGAGCTCACCGAGTACACGATGCGCGCGAGCGCCCAGGTGACCGGCGGCCGCTACCTCTTCCTCACCGACGACTCGGGCATCGGCAATCCGCACAAGGAGCCGTCCATCCCCTGCTACTTCGTGACGCGGCTGGACCAGGCCATCGTCCGGTCGGTGCAGAGCGAGCTGCGCGGGACCTGGGTGGCGCCGGCGGAGTCCGAGATCATCCGTTCGGTGGGCGACCCGCAGGATGGCGTCTGCACGCTGCAGGATCGCCAGGCGCGCGCGTACTGACGCGCTACTTCTTCTTCCGCAGCGCGCGGACGATCTTGTCCTTGGTGCGCGAGGACTGGACGGCGACGGCGGGCTTCGCGGCGGGCGCGGCCTGAAGGCCCTTCTGCTCGTCCAGACGGCGCTTCCAGGCGCGCATGAGCTGCATCTCGATGATGAGGAGCTCGTCCTCGAGCTCGGCGTCTTCACCGGCGGCCCGGGGCAGCGGGGCGTCGAGCTTCGGGGTGGAGACGCCGTGCCGCATGCGCAGGGCTTTCTCCTCCTCGGACGTCAGCGTCCTCGCGCGGCCGAGCGCCGACCGGACTTCTTCCTTCGTCACCGCCACCGCGACCGAACCGGACGACTTCCGCTCCATCTGCTTCTCCTCCGGCGGACACTGAACGCCCGCGCATGTGCGATGCGGCAAAGCCGCAACCATTGGGGATGGTAGCGACCGGCGGGGGGTGGTCAATTTTTCGGCCGGGTGCCCGGAAGGGGCGGGCTTCAGAGCCTCACGCCGAGGCCGAGGTACGCGGACAGTACCTCCTGCCGCTCGGTCGAGAAGATCCCCGCCTCGCGGTCCACCGAGAACGACTGCAGCCGGGCCTCGGAGGCCAGGTACAGCCGCGGCCCCAGCGCCAACTCCGCGCCCGCGCTCGCCTCGGCGCCCAGCCGCAGCGTGGTCGCGCTGTCGGCGCGCTCGCGCACCAGCGGCAGGAGGATGCTCGCGCCGAGCCCGAGGTACGGACGGACCGGACCCAGCCTGGGCCCCACCCTCAGTCGCAGCGGCGTGGCCTCGGTGAAGACGCCGCTCTGCGCCACGTGACCGCCGAGCGAGTAGAGGCTGCCTTCGCGCGCGAAGTCCCAGTCCACCGCCAGCGCCGTCCCGAAGATGGGCGCGTTGGGCTGCACCGCCGTGGCCGCGAAGGCGCCCACCGGCAGGCTCACGTTGAGCCGCCGCCGCACGCCGTCGACGCCGTCCGGTCCTCCCGCCTCCGCGCGCACGCCGGACGGCGCGAGCGTCCCCAGGGCGAGGATGGGCAGGAGGGCGAGGCGCACCGGGGCAGGGACCATGCGCCGCCTCGAGCAACGGCAGTGCCAGCCAAAACCCCAGCCATTCCGGTCGCTTACGAAGCCGTGCCGGTGAGCGACAGCGCCCCGCGCGACACGCCCGTCAGGGCAGGCGCCCTGCTGCTAGTTCTCGTCCTCGGGCTCGAGCGCGGCGCCCAGGTCGCCGGACGCCGCACCGCCGCGGGGGATGCCGAACGCATCGAGCGCGTCCGCCACGCCCTGCGGCTTGTCCGCGTCGGGGAGGAAGTCCTTCGGCGCGGCGAGCTTCGGATCGCGGCCGATCTCGGTCACCGACGAGGTCATCGACAGGCGCAGCGCCAGCCGGCCGGTCTCCTCGCCGGGCGCGGTGAGGGTCCCCGCCAGCCGGCTCTTGAGGACCACCGAGGTCTCCGCGTCCACGAAGACCTCGCCCTCGAGCGTCACCGGCTCGCGCTCCTGCATGAAGCGCAGGCGCCGCTTCGTGTCCTCGTCCACGCCGGAGCGCGCGAACTGGACCTCCGGCAGGGCCTTGCCGCCTTCTGCCGCGGAGCCGCCCGCGCGAACCGGTCCGAGCACCACGTCGTAGCGCCACGCGGTGCGGCCCTCGATCATCGCCGTCCCCTTCGGCTGGAGCGCGATGCGTCCACCGAAGAGCCCGTCCACGTCGCGCAGCGTCCCGAAGACCTCCTCGCGGGTGCGCTCGGCGAGCCCACGGTCGCGGCTTCTGTGCCGGAACTTCCCGTAGCGGTTGCGGGCGTAGACCTGGCCGCCGGCGCGCAGCACCTCCATGCCCTGCTCCCGCGAGTTCTCGAGGGTGGCGTGGAAGTCGCCGTCGTAGCCGCCGGGGCCCGCGCGCAGGGTGCGGACCTCCTCCAGCTTCAGGCTGCGCTGCCCGTGGGTCCACTCGAAGGTCACGGTCGCGTGGTACTTGTGCGCGCCGAGCCGCTGGGTGGTCTCCGCCGCGCCCATGCCGAGGATCCTCCGGGCCACGCGCGAATCGGTGGCGGCGTCCTGGGGCGGCAGGCTCTCCTCCGCGGAGGAGACGGCGCGCGGCGGATCCTCGGGGGAGAAGATTCTCGCCTTCGCGGCCTTGTCCACCGGGTCGGTGCAGCCGGTCAGGCCAGCGGTCACGCCCAGCCCGAGCGCGGCGGCGATCATCAGCGACGGCAGGCGCCGCGGGTTCTTCGACTTCGACGAAGCGGCCAAGTCCTTGGGCTCCTCTGGAGGGGCGGCGACACTATGTGCGCCCTTCGAATGCGGCAAGGCAGCAAGGATCCGTCGCAGTCACCCGGATGTCCTGCGGTCGAGCAGCGCGAGGGTGAACACGCTCCATGCTCGGGTATTCTCGCGCGCATGAGCCCGTGTCCCCTTCGCCTGCCTGCCCTGCTCCCGCTCGCCCTCCTCACGGCGACCGCGCTGGGAGGCTGCCGCGACACGCGTGAGGCCCCCCTGGGCGTCACCGTCCGCGTCGCCTCCAGCGTGAAGGCGGCCTGCGCGCGGGTGTGGGTCCGCCCCGCCTCGGGCAGCGAGCAGGTGACCGAGGCCGTGCGCATCGACGGCCGCACCGAGCTCGTGGTGGCCATCTACCCGTCCGAGACGCTGGTGGGCGAGGTCCAGGTGGGCGCGCGCGGCTACCTCGCCAACGCCGAGGGCGGCTGTGACGGGACGCCGGTGCTCAACGAGGAGAGCGCGCCGGTCCAGGCCCGCTTCCTCCCCGGCGAGGTGTCGCACGTCGAGGTGGATCTGCACGGGGTGCCGCAGGCCTTCGACGCGGACGGCGACGGCTTTCGCGGCGCGATGTTCGGCGGCGTGGACTGCAACGACGGGGACGCTTCGATCCACCCGGGCGCCACCGAGCTGTGTGCGGACGGCAAGGACAACGACTGCAACGGCCTGCCGGACTGCGCGGACGCCGCGTGCGATGCGAAGAGCTGCGCGTCGGAGGCGGCGTGCACCCAGGGCTCGGTCTGCCAGAACGGGACCTGCGCCGGCGGCGGGCCGATGGTGTGCACCCAGACGGAGAACCCCTGCCGCGAGACCTCGGGCACCTGCGACTCGGCGAAGGGCGGATGCCAGTACGCGCCCAGGACGGGCGCCGAATGTGGAGACTCCGGGCTGTGCTCGGCGGAGGGCGAATGCCTGCCCGCGGGCAGCGAGGCGAACTGCGCCAACGGCATGGACGACAACGGGGTGGACGGAACCGACTGCGCGGACCCGAGCTGCCTCGGCCGCACCTGCGAGGAAGTCGACCTCTGCCACCCGATGTCGCGCTGCCTCGCGGACGGCACGTGTGACAAGGGCCCGCGGACCGTCTGCGAGACGCCCCCCACCGAGTGCCACGCGCCCACCGGCACCTGCGAGGGCAGCGACGGGAGCTGCGTCTACGCGCTCAAGCCCGCGGGCTCCACGTGCAGCCTCGGCGAGTGCCTCGGGGACGGGCGGTGCGTGGCCTCGGAGACCGGCGCGCAGTGCGGCGACGGGCTGGACAACGACGGCGACGGCCTCTTCGACTGCGAGGACCCGAGCTGCGCCACGCAGGCGTGCGATCCGATGAACCAGTGCGTGCTCGGACGCACCTGCGCCGCCGCGCAGTGCCAGGGCGGGTCCTCGGTGATGTGCAACGCGCCGCCCTCCTGCTTCAAGGTCGGAACGCCGCCCTGCAATCCGGCCAGCGGCTGCAACTACGTGCCCGACGAGGGCGCCCCCTGCCCCGGCGGTTTCTGCTCGGCGGCCGGCGCGTGCGAGCCGCCCTTCTCCTACGTCCCCTCGAACTTCGAACCGCTGAACTACGCGCCCAACGACCGCACCGATCCGATGGTCTTCGACAACTGCGCCGCCACCGCGTGGATCGACACCGGCTCGGACAGCGTCAACCCGTCGGTCGACAACTGGTGCGCCGGCGTGCCCGTGCCCACGCTCCATGTCATCGAGCAGTACCCCGGCGGCCCGAAGGCGGTGCTGGTGGCGACCGAGGGGCTGACCATCCAGGCGGGGAACACGCTGGGCATCTACGGCGAGCGGCCGATCATCTTCGCCGTCTATGGCGACGTGACGGTGGACGGGTCGCTGCTCGCCGCAGGCGGATTCGGGATCAACGGACCGGGCGCGAAGTTCGACGCGTGTGCGGGGGCGGTGGGGGGCAACGGCGGATCCTCGGGCCCGAGCAACGGCGGCGGCGGCGGCGGTGCCTTCGCCGCGGCGGGCGGCGCGGGCGGGAGCGCGGGAATGGCGAGCGCGGGCACGCCGGGCGCGCCCCTCCCCGCGCTCGACTACCTCCTCAAGCCCCTGCGCGGGGGCTGCTCCGGCGGCTACGGCGGCAAGTCGGGGGCCGCGTCCGGACGCTTCGGCGGCGGCGGCGGCGGCGTGCAGATCTCCGCCTCGGGGAAGATCACCCTCAACGGGCGGGTGGCGGCGACGGGCGCGGGCGGCGAGAAGGGGCAAGGGAACCAACTCGGCGCAGGCGGGGGCGGCAGCGGCGGCGCCCTCCTCATCGAGGCCACCTCGGCGAACCTCAACGGCAGCGGGGTGCTCTCGGTCGCAGGCGGCGGCGGTGGCGAGGGCGGCGGCAGCAGCCCCGGCGACGACGGTGATGAGGGCCGCAGCCTCTCGACGCTGACCGGTCCTGCGCCCGGCGGCGCGAATGGCAGCAGCAGCGGCGGAGACGGCGGCGCCGGCGCGTGGGCCAACGACCCGGCACTGCCAGGCCAGCCCGGCTCCGGCGGCCCACCGACGGGTGGCGGCGGCGGTGGCGGCGGCGGCGGGCTGGGGATCATCCGCATCAACACGGTGGCGGGCTGCGCGGTCCACACCACGGCCTCCTTCCGCGGCGTCGTCTCCAGCACCGGTGCTCAGTGTCCGTGCTCGGGCACAGGGCCGGCTGCCCCCACACACGGGGTTTGCGCCACGCCGTAGGCCAGCTAGAAGGCCCGGCATGCAAAGCCTCCGCGACAAGCTCCTCAAGGCCGGCCTCATCTCCGAGAGCGCCGCCCGCCAG
>CAZCWA010000299.1:0-6509 GCA_964502265.1 uncultured Myxococcaceae bacterium
ACAAGAAGCTCTTCGAGCTGGACGGGGTGAGCCTCAAGTTCACCGACGGGGCGCTCAAGGCGGTGGCCCAGGAGGCCATCCGGCGGAAGGCGGGGGCCCGTGGCCTGCGCGCCATCCTCGAGAGCGCGATGCTGGAGGTGATGTACGAGATCCCGTCGCGCAAGACCGCGCGCGAGGTCGTCATCTCCGAGGACGTGATCCTCAAGAAGAGCGAGCCGGTGGTGCTCCACGCCAACGCGAACGAGAAGGAGCTCGCGGAGCCGAAGAAGGAATCGGCCTAGGCCACACGGGCCACCGGAAACGGCATCGGATGATGTGCGGAGGGCGTCTCGGGAGACCGGGGCGCCCTTTTCGCTTGCGGGGGAAGCGCATTTCCCACCGTGCCCCCTGCGTTCGCCTGGGTGGGGCGCCCGCGCGGGGGAGGGAGGGCGGGCCCCGGCGTTGCACACGTGCGCGCGGCGGAGGTGGGCGCGTGTTCATCGACTTCGAGGGCGTTGAGGGCAGCGGCAGGGCGGAGCTTTCCCGGCGGGTGGCGGACCGGCTGCGGGCGCGTGGCGACCGGGTCTGCTTCGCGGGCGAGGCCGCGATCCGGGACGAGGGAGGACACGTGCCTCCCGGATCGGCGCGCGCGCAGGTGCTGGCCTCCCTGGCGGCGCAGACCCGGTGCATCGACGAGCGGGTCCGGCCGGCGCTGGGGCGGGGGGAGCTGTGCATCGCCGAGGGGCTGCTGCACGGGGTGACCGCGGAGGCGATGGCGGCGGGGCTGCCGGCGAAGGAGCTGTCCGCACTGACGGCCTTCGCCTCGGACGGGCTGGTGCCGGATCTGGTGGTGCTGGTGGACGTGGATCCGGAGCTGGCGAGGCTGCGGGTGGAGGCAGCGGGTGAGGACCGCCTCGGGCTCCGGGAGGTGCGCGACGCGGCACGGCAGGCTGCGGCGCTGCGCGAGCTGGCGCGGCGGGATCCGGCGCGGTGGGCGGTCGTGGACGGTGAGGACGTGAGCCTGGCCGAGCTGGCGGAGCGGGTGGCGGACCTGGTGGTCACGCGGCTCGAGGTGGGCGCCCCCGAGATCCGGCTGCTGAACGCGCCGCGCCCGGTTCGGCCGCGGGTGGGCGTGGAGGAGGTGGAGGGCGCGCTGCTGGAGGCGGTGGACGCGCTGCTGGCGCGCGAGCCCTCGGTGGCGCTGCACCTGCTCCGCGGGTTGGGCGGGATCGCGGCACACGCCAGACGGGTGGGGCAGGTGGAGGCGCATCCGGCCGAGGTGGCGCGTTCGCTCATCGGCCTGGACGACGAGGAGAGCTTCCGGCTGCGCGAGATCGCGAGGTGGGAGGCGCCGGCGGCGGTGGCGCGGAGCCTGACCGGCGACCTCTCCGCGCGCGCGGCCGAGATGCGGGAGGCCCTGTTCGACCGCGCGCCGGACGCGGTGGTGAGGGGCCTCGTGGGAGACGACTCGGCGGCGGCGTGGGCGCTCCGCACCCAGGCGCTCTCGCGCGGCGCGGGGATCCTCGGCGCGGTGCTCTGCGGATTGGAGGGCGTGGACGGAGACCGCGCCTGGGAGCTGCGGCGCGAGGGGAGGGCGCTCTCGCTCGACCTGGAGGTCGCGCGCTCTTTGGGCGGGCTTCGGACGGCGCGCGCGGACGCGGCGAGGGAGTCTCTGGCGATGAAGGCGCCGCTCGAGGTGCTGCGCAGCCTGAGAGGCGTGGACACCGCGTCGGGGCGCATCCTGCGGGAGCGGCTGCTCGGCAGCGCGCCGGCGGCGGTGTTGCGGTCGCTGGTGGGGATCGACGCGCCGTGGGCGTGGGCGATGCGTGCGGGGGCCGCGGCAGAGCATCCCGAAGCGGTGGCGTCCGTGGAGGGGATGGACGGGCCGGAGGCATGGACGATGCGCGAGCGCGGGGCGCAGCGGTGGCCCTGCGCCGCGCTGGACTCGCTGGGCGGGCTGGGCGGCAGCGATCGGGGACGGGCGCTGGTGGAGGGCGTTCTCGCCGCGCAGCCCGGGCGGCTGACCGTGTGGCGGAGCGCCTGCGCGGCCCTGGAGGCGGCGAACGGGCGCCCGAAGCCGGGTCTTTCGTCCGCGCGCTGGAGCGTTCAGGCGCATCCCGGGCCGAGCGAGGCGGAGGCCTCCTGACGGGTCAGCCCTTCCGCGCCTTCGACGGCTTCCGGTCCACCCGCGGCTGCACGGCCTGCGGCGTCTCCGGCGTCCTCGCCAGCGCGTAGTTCAGGGTCTTCACCCGGTACCAGCGGAACGCGTAACCCTCCAGCGCGAGCGCGTACCGGGCGCCGTCGGCTCCGTTGGACTCCACCCTGGACGGGCGGAGCTCCTCGGGGTGCATGAGGTCGAAGAGGGGCATGTCGGTGGTGTCCCCGCCGTCCTCGCGCAGAGGCAGCGTGAAGGACACCTCGCGGCGGTTCCCGTCCAGGTTGTGCACGGTGAGGATCGAGGAGCCGCGCCAGGTGAAGAGCAGGAGGAGGACCTGCGGCGCGCCGCCGTCGATGATCTCGAAGGTTCCCCAGCCGATCTCCGGGCACTCCTTGCGCAGACGGATCATCTTCCCCATCCACTGGAGCATCGAGTCGGGGCTGCGCCGCTGGCTGTCCACGTTGATGTGCGGGTAGCCCCAGGGTCCTTCGCGCAGCACCGGGTGCACCAGCTTGCGGCGCGGTGCGCTGGAGAAGCCGCCGTTCTCGTCGCTGGACCACTGCATCGGGGTGCGAACCGCCTCGCGTTCCGGCAGGCGCAGGTCCTCGCCCATGCCGATCTCGTCGCCGTAGCGGATGACCGGGGTGCCGGGGAGCGAGAACAGGAGGCTGTAGGCGAGCCGGCTCTGCGCCTCGTTGCCCAGCATGGGCCCGAGCCTGCGGCGCAGCCCGCGTCCGTAGATCTGCATCCGCTCCTCGGGGCCGAAGCGGGCGAAGACCTCCGCGCGCTCCTCGTCGCTCAGCCGGCCGAGGTCGAGCTCGTCGTGGTTGCGGAGGAACTGCGCCCACTGAGCGGTGGGGGGTATGCCGCGCGTCTCCTCGAGGGCCTTCTTCAGCGGGGCGGCGTCGTGCCGCGCGAGCGAGAGGAAGAGGTGCTGGTTCACCCAGAAGTTGAACATCAGGTGGATGCCGCGGCCGTCGGCGAAGTAGGGCGCGGTGTCTCCGGGCGGCACGTTGGCCTCGCCGAGAAAGATGGCGTCCCCCATCCGCCACTGGAGGAAGCTGCGCATCTCCTCGAGGTGCTCGAAGTGGACGCCCGGGGCGACGTGGCCCTCCGCGTCCGGCGGCGCGGCGATGACGAAGGGCAGCGCGTCGAGCCGGAACCCGTGCACGCCGAGCTGCACCCAGAAGCCGATGATCCGCCACACCTCGGTGCGCACCTCCGGGTTGGCGAGGTTGAGGTCCGGCTGGTGGGGATAGAACCGGTGGAAGTAGTACTCGCCGCTCTTCTCGTCGCGGGACCAGGTGCGCGTCTGCACGCCGGGGAAGACCATCCCCTCGTTCCACCGCTTCGGCCGCTTCTTCGACCACAGGTACCACTGCCTGAAGTGCGAGCGGGGGTCGCGCCGCGCCTGCCGGAACCATGGGTGGCGATCCGAGGTGTGGTTCACCACCAGGTCCATGATCACGCGGATGCCGCGCTTCTTCGCCTCGTGCACGAACTCGACGAAGTCGCCCAGCGAGCCGTAGCGGGGGTGCACCCCGTAGTAGTCCTCGACGTCGTAGCCGTTGTCCTTCCAGGGCGAGGGGTGGAAGGGCTCGAGCCAGAGGATGTCGACCCCGAGCGTCTGCAGGTAGTCCAGCCGATGGTTGAGGCCGCCGAAGTCACCGCAGCCGTCCCCGTTGCCGTCCATGAAGCTCTCGAGATCGACGCTGTAGATGACCGCGTTCTTGTACCAGAGGTCTTCGATCACGCCGGGAGCGTCACCGCGGATCGCCGCGTGCGCTAGGGTCCACTTGCATGAACCGAAGGAAGCGTTCGCTGTGCACCGCCGCGGGAACGGCGGCGGCGTGAGCCCGGGCAGGGAAGAGGAGGAGGAGCTCACCGTCGACGGGCTCACCCGCGACTGGAAGATCGTTCAGCGCCGCCGCGGGCACCGGCACTCCACCGACGATCTGCTCACCGGCTGGTACGCGATCGAGCAGCGTCCGGACCCTTCGACGATCCTGGACCTCGGCAGCGGCATCGGCACGGTGGGGCTGCTGGCGTTGTGGCGCGCGCCGAGGGCGACGCTCACCGCCGTCGAGGCGCAGGAGGTGAGCTTCGGGCTGCTGCAGCGGAACCTCGCGCTGAACGGACTGGGCGAGCGCGTGCGCGCGATCCACGGGGACCTGCGGCAGGTGCGGCTTCCCGGCGAGACCTTCGACCTCGTCACCGGCAGCCCGCCGTACTTCGACGTGAAGGACGGGGTGGTGCCGGCGGACTCGCAGAAGGCGCACGCGCGCTTCGAGCTTCGGGGAGACGTGCGCGACTACTGCCACGCCGCCCGGGCCGCGTTGTCACCGGATCCTTCCTCGCGGTTCGTCTTCTGCTTCCCCACCGTGCAGCGGGAGCGGGCGGAGCGGGCGTGCGTGGAGGCCGGGCTGCAGCTCGTCGCGTCCCGGGACGTGGTGCCACGGGCCGGTGCCGCGCCCCTCTTCACCCTCTACAGTTGCAGGTTGCCCTCCGGCGGCGAGGCGGTGACGGACGCACACCCGCGCGGGCCGGATTACGTGGTGCGGGACGCCCGCGGCGAACAGACCGCCGAGCACCTCGCGACCCGCGCGAGCTTCGGGTTTGGCTTGCGCAACACATAAGTTCTTTTGACTTCGCCTGATCTTTTGAGTAGAAGGACTGCTTCTCTGGAGCGACGCGTCGGCGCCCCCCATCGGGCGGACCGGCCTCCGGGTTCGTGACTCCTCGGCCCGCGCCACGTGGGCCGGTGATCGGAACGTGACGCGGCGAGCTTCGCCCTGCACGGACCCCCACTGAGAGGCCCGACCGCTCCTGCCCACGGGCGAGCGGACGGCACTCCTTTGCGCGATCGCCTCCGTGCGGTCGCTCACTCACGAGGCGACATGAATCAGACTCGGCGCGTGCTGCGGCACCATTTCCGTCACTACAACGCGAGGACCCTCATCGAGGCGGCAGAGGCGTGGGTCCAGCACTCGGAAGCCGGCGGCAAGATGATGGTGACGCTGGCAGGGGCGATGAGCACGGCGGAGCTCGGCGTGTCCCTGGCAGAGCTGATCCGGCAGGACAAGGTGCACGCGATCACCTGCACCGGCGCGAACCTGGAGGAGGACGTCTTCAACCTCGTCGCGCGGGAGGAGTACGTCCGCATCCCGGACTTCCGGAACCTCTCTGCGGAGGCCGAGGCGGAGCTGCGCGACCGTGGGCTGAACCGGGTGATGGACACCTGCATCCCGGAGGAGGCGGCGATGCGGAAGGTGGAGCGTCCGCTCATCGACCTCTGGAAGAAGGCGGAGAAGGAGGGGAAGCGTCAGTTCCCCCACGAGTTCCTTTACGACCTGCTCCTATCCGACGCGCTGAAGAAGCACTGGCAGGTGGACCCGAAGAACTCGTGGCTGCTGGCGGCGGCGGAGAAGCGGCTGCCGCTCTTCGTGCCCGGCTGGGAGGACTCGACGCTGGGGAACGTCCACGTGGCCTCGGTGATGCGCGGCGAGCTCGCTTCCTATGGGGTGGTGAAGACCGGCGCCGAGTACCTGGCGGAGCTGGCCGGCTGGTACAGGACCGTCTCGAAGGAGGCGAAGATCGGGTTCTTCCAGATCGGCGGCGGCATCGCCGGTGACTTCCCGATCTGTGTGGTGCCGATGCTCCGGCTCGACCTCGGGGAGGACGTGCCCTACTGGTCGTACTTCTGCCAGATCTCCGACAGCACCTCGTCGTACGGCTCCTACAGCGGCGCGCCGCCCAACGAGAAGATCACCTGGCACAAGATCGACGTGGATACGCCGCGGTTCATGATCGAGTCCGACGCGACGATCGTGGCGCCGCTGGTGTTCTCCTACGTGCTCGATAGCTGGGGCCTCGCCGCGTAGCCGTACAGGCGAAGGGCGCGGTCCGTGCTAACCCACGACGGACCGTGCTCTCCCGATACCAGATGGCCCGAGGCGTTCCGGCATCGAAGCTGCCGAAGGGAATCCGCCAGGACTCGCGGATGCACACCCACCACCCGCTGCGGCCGCCGAAGGACGCGGTGGAGGCCTTCCTCGCCGAGCCGAACGATGCGGCGTTCGAGGTCTTCGCCCGCAGGTACCGGGCCGAACTCGACAAGCGATTCCGGAAGGACCGCGCCGCGTTCGACGCGCTGGCGGAGCTGGCGAGGGATGAGGACGTGTTCCTCGGGTGCAGTTGTCCAACGAAGAAGAACCCGGACGTGCGCCACTGCCACACCTGGCTCGCGCTGGAGTTCTTCCGGGACCACTACCCGGACCTGGACGTGCGGCTGCCCGCTTCGCAAGGACACGGGAGATGACGAGGCGCCTCGTCCTCCTCGGCTGCGGCTACACCCTCGAGCGGCTCGCGCTCC
>CAZCWA010000300.1:0-1934 GCA_964502265.1 uncultured Myxococcaceae bacterium
GTGAACAACGGCGTGTACCGCTGCGGCTTCGCCGGCTCCCAGGAGGCCTACGACGAGGCGTGTCGCGGGCTCTTCGGCGCGCTGGACGTGCTGGAGAAGCGTCTCGCGCAGAAGCGGTACCTGGTGGGCGGGCAGATCACCGAGGCCGACATCTGCCTCTACACCACGCTGGTCCGCTTCGACCTCGTCTACTACGCCCACTTCAAGTGCAACGTGCGGCGGGTGCAGGACTACCCGAACCTCTGGGGGTACCTGCGCGACCTCTACGGCACGCGCGGCTTCCGCGAGACCACCGACCTCGAGCACATCAAGGTCCACTACTACTGGAGCCAGTTCACGGTGAACCCGACCCGCATCGTGCCGCTCGGGCCCGAGGTGCCGCTGGAGCTCCCGCACGATCGCGCCCGGCTTTGAAATCGCCAGGCCGGGAGGCCAGCAGGCGGGCGTGCAAAGGTATGCATGGCCGACACTCGTGGTGGACACCCGGACGCCCGCCCGCACAATGTTCGAGCGCGCCTAAACTCCCGCCGTTAAAGGGGAAATTTCAAGACGCCGAGCCGCATTCATGGGACGCATAAGCATGCGTGCGGCGCATTGATTTTCGGCTCAACAATGGGAATTGACCCTCCGGGTCGGCGGTTGCAATACCCGCCGGGGGGAAAGTCGAGGTCAAGCACGTGATTCTCCCGATGCCATCGGAATCGAAGATGAACGACCGCGGTCAGGCGGTGGACGAGGTGCGGAATGTTTTCTGCGCCTGCTACGAGACCTGCCTGGACGTGGCCGTGAAGAAGAACTGGCGGAGCTGGACTTGTACCGGCTGCCCGCTGCTCGCCGAGCAGAGCCAGAAGCCCACCGCCGAGCGGTTCGCCAACCGGCGGATCCGTGAGGACTGGGTCTAGCCCGCTCGCACACACTCCCTGAGCCCGCTGGCTGGGCGGCGGGGCGTCCGTCTCCGTCTCTGGCGGATGTCCCCGTGCAGTACGGCATGTAGAGTGCGCGGCCTCCCGGAGGCCGTCTCTTCATGGTCCAGCTCAGCCAGCGGATCGTTGCGCATCCCCGCTTTCAACACCTCATCACCGGGGTCATCCTCCTCGCCGCGGTGGTCGTCGGCGTCGAGACGTACCCCAGCCTGGTGAGCCGCCATGCAGCCACCCTGCATGCGCTCGATCGGATCATCCTCGGCATCTTCGTCGCCGAGCTGGGGGTGAAGATCGTGGCGCTCGGGCGGCGGCCCTGGCGCTTCTTCGCCGATCCCTGGAACTGCTTCGACTTCCTCGTGGTGGCGGCCTGCTTCCTGCCGATCAACGCGGGCTACATCACCGTGCTGCGCCTGGCGCGGCTGCTGCGCGTGCTGCGGCTGGTCCGGACGATCCCGAGGCTCCAGGTGTTGGTGGGCGCGCTGCTCCGCAGCATCCCGTCCATGGCCTACGTGGGCCTGCTCCTGCTGCTCCTCTTCTACGCGTACGGCGTGGCGGCGACGTTCCTCTTCTCCGCGAACGATCCGGTGCACTTCGGCTCGCTGCCGATCTCGGTGCTCTCCCTGTTCCGGGTGGTGACGCTCGAGGGCTGGACCGAGCTCATGTACATCCAGATGCGCGGCTGCGACGTCATCGGCTACGACGGGATGGCGGAGCTGTGCACCCGGCCTTCGGCGCAGCCGGGGCTCGCGGTGGCGTTCTTCGTGTCCTTCGTGCTGCTGGGCACGATGATCGTCCTCAACCTGTTCATCGGCGTGATCATGAACGGGATGGAGGAGGCCCAGGCCGAGCGCGAGACCGAGGAGCGGCTGCGCCAGCGCGAGGCGGGCCACGCCCCGTCCCTGCTCGACGAGCTTCACGAGGTGACAGGTCAGCTCGCCGCGCTGCAGCAGCGGCTGGGGGAGATCCAGCGCGCGCTGGCAAGGGAGCCGGAGGCGATGCGTGCCCGTCAGG
>CAZCWA010000300.1:2034-6502 GCA_964502265.1 uncultured Myxococcaceae bacterium
GGGCTGTGCCACGTGTTCGTGCAGCACACGAGCGCCTCGCTGATCCTCTGCGAGAACGCGGACCCGGACGTGCGGCGGGACCTGGAGACTTTCTTCTCGCGGCTGGTGCGGGACGGGGATCCACAGTTCGTCCACGACGCCGAAGGTCCGGACGACATGCCCGCGCACGTGCGGACCGTGCTCACCGGACCCCAGGCGGCGATCCCCCTGCGCGACGGGCGGCTGGGCCTCGGCACCTGGCAGGGCGTGTTCCTGTGGGAGCACCGCACCTCGCCGCACCGGCGCAGGGTGACGGTGACCGTGCTCGCGGCCGCGGCTTCCCGGGTCGGCACGACCGACTGACGCTGCCCGGACTTCACCGCGGCGGAATCGGCGGGCTCCACAGGTCGAGCGACAGCGCCACGAACGGATTCAGCGCGCCGGCGTTCGCGCTCCGGACGTCGGCTGACAGCACGCCGGCCTCCGCCCCGATGGAGAGGAAGCGCAGCGGCGTCACCCCGCGCAGGTGGACGGACGGGAAGTACTGCAGCCGCAGCGTCCCGGTGCCGCGCCGACCGCCCGCCCATCCCAGCGTGGGGCCGAGGTGGAAGCTCGGGTGCGGCCTCGCCCAGCCGGTCAGCGTGAGCCGCGCGCCCGGACGGAGCTGCGTTCCTCCCGTCGCCATCTCCCCGGCGAGCGAGAGGTGCCCGTCGAGCACCGGCGGCACCACCTCGAAGCTGCCGGCGAGCTGCGGCGGGTTCCCCGACGTCTCCGCATCGCGCCCGGTCCACGCCCGAAGCGCGGACCGCACCACCACGCGCAGACGCCGGCCCGCCACGCAGCGGCCGGTGCAGACGTCGTAGGGCGACAGGCCGCTGCCGCACTCGCCGAGCGACACCGAGCACTGCTGCCACGGCGCGCAGCCCATGTCGCTGGTGCACATCGTCTCGGGTGAGGTGGGCGCGTCCTCCGCGTGCACCGCGCCCGCGCCGATGCAGAGCAGCAGCGCGAAGAGGGTCGACAAACGTGGCGGCCTCACCGCTCCGCCAGCGCCTCTTGCATCACCGGGTGATCCGCGAGCAGTCGCAGCGCTTTGTGAAGCAGCGTCTTGCCCGGCTCTACCCGGTGCCACGTCGATGCGCCGGAGGGATGCGGCAGACAGACGCAGTCCATCTCGCGGCCGTGGTAGCGCAGGCGCGTCACCCGCCCCACCACCTCGACCAGCGGCCGCGCCTCGCCCGTCACCTGCGCGATGGCGAGCGTGCCCACCGGGATGACGAGGTCGGGCTCGAGGATCTCCACCTCGCGCTCGAGGAAGGACCGGCAGCGGGCGATCTCGTCCTGGTCCGGCTTGCGGTCTCCTCCCCCCTTGGCCTTGCCCGGAAAGCAGCGCGCCACCGCGGCCATGTAGATGCGCTCGCGGAAGCGCTCCTCGTCGATGCCGAGCGACTCCTGGAACCAGCGGAACAACGTCCTGCCTGCGGTCCACGCGAAGGGACGCCCGAAGGAGCCCTCGCGAGGGCCCGGCGCCTGCCCGATCAGCATCACCCGCGTGTCGATGGCGGGACCGTGCACCACCGGGCCAATCATCCCCGGGCACGCCGCGCACACGTCGAGCTTCGCGTGGAGTGCGCGCAGCTTCGACGCGACGGTCTTCGAGGGCGTTGCCACGCTACCAGCGGATGAGGGCCGAGCCCCAGGTGAAGCCCGCACCGAACGCGGCCAGCGCCACCAGATCACCGGCCTTCACCCCGCGCACCTCCACCGCCTCCTCGAGGCAGATGGGGATGCTGGCGGCGGTCGTATTGCCGTACTTCTGGATGTTGTTGAAGACCTGGTCGTCGCGCAGCTCCAGCGAGCGCTGCACCATCTCGCTGATGCGCAGGTTGGCCTGGTGCGGGATGAGCACCTTGATGTCCTGCACCCCGAGCGCGTTCTTCTGCAGCGCCTCGCGGATGACCTCCGGCATGCGGACCACCGCGTTCTTGAAGACCTTCTGCCCGTCCATCTTCGGGTAGTGGCGGCCCTCCTCGAGCATCTTCTCGTCGAGCCGCGGCTGCAGACGCGACGCGGGCGCCTCGCACCACAGGTCCTTGCCGAAGCGGCCGTCCGCGTGCAGGTGCGTGGAGAGCACGCCGCGGCCCTCCTCCTCGGTCGCCTCGAGCAGCGCCACGCCCGCGCCGTCACCGAAGATCACCGCCACGTCGCGGCCGCGGGTGGAGACGTCGAGCCCGGTGGAGTGCACCTCGGCGCCCACCAGCAGGATCCGCTTGTACTGCCCGCTGCGGATCCACGCGTCCGCGATGGAGAGGCCGTAGATGAAGCCCGAGCACTGGTTGCGGATGTCCAGCGCGGGGATGCCGGCCAGCCCGAGCTTCGCCTGCAGGAAGACCGCGTCGCCCGGGAAGTTGTAGTCCGGCGAGAGCGTCGCGTAGACGATCGCCTCGATGTCCTTCGCCTCCCAGCCCGCCTTCGCCAGCGCCTTCTTCGTGGCCTCATAGGCGAGGTCCGAGGCGCCCGTGCCCTCGTTCACCCAGTGGCGCTCCTTGATGCCGGTGCGCTGCTGGATCCACTCGTCCGAGGTCTCCATCAACTGGGTGAGATCGTGGTTGGTGACCGTCCGCTCGGGGACGTGCGTGCCGAGGGCGACGATGCGGCTGCGAAGCATGGGACCTCCTGTCGAGTCGAGGCCGCGCAGCATGGACAGCCCCACGCGATACGTCCAGACCCAAGCCGCGCCGCACGGAGGGCGTCCAGGAGGGAAAGCGCGACCGCGTGGTCACCTTCCACCGCGCGCGTGCGCAGGATGAGAGGTGGGAACGCACCAGGAGACGATCGCCATGGCAGAGCAGATGGAGCACGCCCCCGACGAGCGTCGGGAGATGCGCCTTCAGCAGCAGTACAAGGAGTTCATCCACGACCTGATGTCGCAGCGCGGCTACTCGGAGCAGTCCGCGGAGCGCTTCGCCGCCGCCGTGCTCTACCGGCTGGAGGAGCGCCTCACGGCCGGCGAGTCCTTCAACCTCGAGTCACAGCTTCCGCTCAAGGTCCGCGAGCTCATCCCCGCGCCGGCAGACCGCCCGGACGATGGAGGGCCGGTCTACAAGTTCCACAAGGACGACTTCATCACCGTGATCGCCGCGGACCTCGGAACGTCGGTAGAGCGCGCCGAGCTGATCGTCCGCGACGTGTTCCTCACCGTCCGCGCCCTCATCACCGAAGGCGAAGCGGATGGCGTCGCCCACCACCTCCCTGCGGACATGAAGCCGCTGTGGTGCGAGCCGGTTTGAGCCCGTAGCGTTCTCCCGGCTACCGGTCGCGGGGCGCATTCGCTATGCCGAAGCGGATGCTGCCTGCGCGCCTGCCGCTCCTTCTCGTCCTGCTCGGTCTCGCCGCTGCGACCGCCGGTTGTCCGAAGCGGATCTCCTCGCCCACCTCGATGCTGGAGGAGGCGGCCGCAAGAGCGGATCGTGCCGATGCGGATGCGCGGACGCTCGCCTTGGCCGGCTTCCACGACTGGCTCTACGGCAGCGATCCGGCGCGCGCCCAGAAGCGGTTCGAGCTCGCGTTGAAGCGGGACGCCAACGAGCCGTGGGCGCGGTATGGCGCGCACGCGCTCGCGCGAAGGAGTGCTTCTCTCGAAGAATCCGTAGAGCACGCGCTGGCACTGATCGAAGCGGCGCCGGAGCATCCGCTCGCTGCGGCTGCGGCACGACGCATCGTCGACGCGGCCGGGACCTCACCTTCCATCGACCAGCGGATCCTCGCGGGCATCGAGCGTGCGCTGGCGAAGTCACAGCGCGGGGACGCGGCGCACCTGCTTCGGCTCGCAAGGACGCACATTCTCGAGTCGTCCGGCGACGGCGGCGCGCGTGAACGCTCCACGAGCGCGCTGGGCGTCGTCGACCGCTGGACGCTGGTGGGTCCGTTCAGTCCATGGTCGAGCCTCGAGTTCCACGCACCGACCCCGCCCGAGCGCGACGGCGTGATGACCGGCCCCTTCAGCACGCCGTTCGGCGAGGCACGGCCCCGCGCGATCCACTTCACCGGCCGGACGGTGCAGCTCGCTACGGAAGGCGCCGCGGGCGGCCAGTACGTGCTTGCTGCGGACGTGGAGGTTCCGGCGTCGGGTGAATACGTCCTGCGGACCGCGAGCGCAGGCTCACACCGGGTGCTGATCGACGGGACCGTCAGCCTCGAGCGCGCGCGCTGGTCGCAGGCGGACTCCAACCTGGCGGCCGTCGTCGTGCGGCTGGACGCGGGCCGTCACCGCGTGATGCTGGTGCTCGCGCGCGACGAGCGGAGCGGGAGCATCGACCTCTACCTCACGCCGGTCGATGGGGACGCGTCGACGCTCCGCATCGCTCCGGCCGAAGGCGCTCCCGCGCGGTGGACGGCGGAAGCGGTGCGCGTCCAGACGCAGGTCGCACAGCGCGGGATCCTCACCGGCGCGCAGGAGACATACACCGCGCTCGAGCGCGAGGTGGGC
>CAZCWA010000301.1:0-6501 GCA_964502265.1 uncultured Myxococcaceae bacterium
GCCTCGACGAGATCTGCCTTGGTCATGGGTCCTCCCTCCCTTGCCTGAAACAGGCGCGCGGTTGGTAACAAATCACGATCAAAGATGTCAACAGTTGCACGCGCTCTGGAGGCTGAAAATCGGCCTCCGGCGGTGTTTTTGACCGTCTCAGATGCGTCAGGTAGTCAATGGTGGACCTGCCCAACGGGCTGAACTCATTGGCGAAGTCCTGATCCGGCCGCTGATCGCGCGGGCGATGAAAAAGCCTGTGTTTTCGATCATTTGTCGCATCCATCCTGATCAGGAAACACCCCGCGACTCCCTCTGAAACAACACCTCCGCTGGATCAGAAACAGGAGTCCGCCGGATCAGAAAGGCCGGGCTACGCTGGCCGGACGGATGTGGCGCCTGGGCTATGGGGTCGTGGTGGTGGCGGTGCTCGGCGGGGGGCTGCTCTCCGCATGCGCGACGCGTGGGCCCTCTGCCGGCGTCTCGTCGGTGGGAGGAGGGATCGTGCACCGGTGGGTGGGGGCCGGCGAGCAGTTCGCGTCGCTCCTCGAGGCGCTGGGCGCACCCATCCCGGATGGCGCAGAGGTCATCGTGAACGTGCGCGCCGGCACGTACGAAGGACCGTTCCTGGTGCCTCCGCGCGTGACCCTCAAGGGCCATGGCGCTGCCGTGCTCCACGCGCCGAACGAGGCACCCGAGGTGGTGCGGCTGCAGGAAGGCTCGGCGCTGGAGGACCTTCGCGTGCAAGGCGGGACGATCGGTGTCCGGGTGCAGGGAGCCCGCGCCGCCATCCGCCGCGTGATGCTCAACGGCCAGCACGAGACCGGCATCCTCCTGGAGGAGGACGCGCTCGGCTTCGAGGGGATCGACCTCGAGATCGATGGGACGAACAGCGGCATTGGCGCGACGGGCGTCCGGCTGAAGGCGGGCGCGGGGGCGGAGCTGGTGCGTCCGCACTTCCGGGGAGCGTTCGACGCGGGGCTGCGGCTCGAGCCGGGCGCGCGCGGGCGGATCGCCGAGGGCCGTTCCGAAGGACCCGCGCACGGCATCCGCTCCAACGGCGCCGAGCTCGAGGTCAATGGTTTCATCGCACTCGGAGGCCGAGCCGCCGGCATCGCCCTGGGCGGAGGGCGTGCGCGTCTGCGCCGGGTGCAGGTCACAGGTCACGAGTACGCGCTGCTCGCCGGAGGAGGCGCCGAGGTCACGGTCGACGGAATGGCAAGTGTCGGTGCCGCGCTCGCGGGGGTAGGGATCGCTGCGTCCTCGGCCACACTGAGCGATGTCCTCGTACTCGAGTCGGGTCCGCATGGGGCAGTGAACGCGGTGGGCTCGCAGCTCGCGCTCTCGCGCTTCCTCCTCCAAGGCGGGCGCGGCTACGGGCTCAACCTGCACGGCGGCGCTTCGGAGATTTCCCACGGCAGCATCCGCGGCATCTCGGACGACGGCGGAGGCGGCGGGGACGGCGTCCACGTGCGGGTGGGCGAGGCCCGGATCGCTCACGTCCACCTGTCGGACCTCGCAGGCGTCGGCGTGCTCGCGGCGCAGGGGGCAACCGTGGAGGTTCGGGACGTCACCGTACTTCGGGCGACGTGGGCGGGCCTGCTCGCCGAAACGGAGGCGCGGCTCGACGTCCGCTCGGTGATCGTCCAACGCTCATCCGGCGCAGCGGTCGCGGTCCCGGGCGAGGCGGAGGTCAGCGTCGACGCGCTGGTCGCGAAGCAGAATGCGCAGGGGACCTTCTGGATCCAGTGCGGCGAGGGCGCCCAGCTCCGGCTCGGACGAGTGCGAGCGCGCGTGCACGCGAAAGACGAGGCGCAACAGTCGCCCCTCGAGCTGCCGTGCGTCCAGCCTTTGGGTCCGCCTTAGTCGGTCGAACCTTCCCCGGTCTCGAGGCGCGTTGCCCGGGTCTCCAGCCAGACGCGCAGCCTCGGGTAGACCTCTTCCGGCGCGCGCTCGCCGAGGATCAGATCGCCGTGGCCGTAGTCCAGGCGGTCGCCGTTCGCGGTGCCGAAGATCATCAGGGTCTTGTCCTCGGAACCGGCGGTCTCGAACGCCTCCTCGACCACGTCGCGCGGCGCGAGCCCGTCGCTGGCACCACCGGTGACGAGCAACGGGACCTTCAACCGCGAGAGCCCCGCGCGCCAGTCGACCGAGTGGTCCGACGATCGGAACGCGTCGTGTGACAGCCAGTCGTGGAACTGCAGCACGACGCCGCGGCTGATCGAGGTGATGACCTGCGCGTAGAGCCGGCGCTGCATGACCGGGCGGATGGCCAGCGGGTTCATCACCACGTCCGTCAGCGGCAGCGTGAAGTGTCCGAGGAACGGCGCGGTGGCCACGCTGAACACGCGCTGGCGGAGGGCGAACGGAAAGGAGAGCACCCGCGCGAGCCGCATCACGTGGCGCATGTACGCCGGGTACCGGAAGAACGCGGGGGATCCGAGGGTGGCAAGCCCGGCCAGCTTCCCGCCCACCGGACCTTGCGCGACCGCGTAGCCGATCAGCCCGCCCAGCGAATGACCGACCCAGAAGAGCCGCGGCGCGCCCGTCCTCTGCAGCACCGCGTCCACGAAGGCCGGCGCGTCGAGCATCACGTGGTCGTCGATCCGGTAGTCCGACGCCCGCTTGCCCCGGGGTGCTCCGCGTGAGCCGCCGGTGCCGCGCCACTCCGCGATGAAGCAGTCGAAGCCCGCATCCGCGAGGTACTGCGCGACCGACCAGGGCGGCTCGAAGTCCAGGTTCCGGTGGTTGGTCGCCAGCCCGTGACAGAGGAGGAGGGGCTCGGCGAAGCGGCGGACGCGTGCGGGCCGGTGGTAGAGCGCGAGCTCCCAGCCGTCCGCCGCCGTGACGCTCAGGCGGACGGGATCCGGGCGGCGCGGGCCGTACACGCGCCACACGCCCCACAGCCAGAGTCCGGACAGAACCGCCAGCCCGCCCAGCGTGGCGGCGGCGACGGCGAGAACCGGGAGGAGGCCATTTGCGTCCATCGATCCCTGTTATGTTCCCGCGAAGCGCCCAACCCAGAAACGCAGCGGTCTGCCCCACGGGCGCAGGTCGCGGGAGAGACGATGCCCAAGCTCCGGAAGTTGATGTTCGTACTCCCGAACCTGTTCACGGTCACGTCGATCTTCTGCGGCTTCTACGCCATCACGCTGTGCGCCGGTGAGGCCACGCCGCTGCACCTCTCCCAGGCCGCGATCGCGATCTTCTTCGCCATGTTCTTCGACGGCTTCGACGGCCGGGTGGCGCGCCTGACGAAGACGCAGAGCCAGTTCGGGATGGAGCTCGACAGCCTGGCGGACGTCATCTCGTTCGGTGTGGCGCCGGCCATGCTCATCTACCAGTGGGCGCTCGAGCCGTGGGGGATGGCGGGCACCTTCGTCGCCTTCGCCTACGCCGCGTGCGGTGCGCTCCGCCTCGCCCGGTTCAACGTCATCGCGCAGCGATCGATCGGGACCGGCGGCTCGTCCGACTACTTCATGGGCCTGCCCATCCCGTTCGCCGCGTTCGGCATCGTGGTGATGGTGCTCGCCCACCACACCATGACCCAGGGCGCGCCGCTGAGCCCGGCTGCCCAGCTTCCGGTGGCCGTCGCGGTGGGCCTGCTCTCGCTCCTGATGGTGAGCACGGTGCGCTACCGCACCTTCAAGAAGGTCCGCCTGAACAAGGTGTCGCTGGGCGTGGGCAGCACCGTGGCGCTCGCCGCGGGCGGGGTCGCGTTCGTGTGGCACCCCGCCTTCATGCTGGCCATGCTCTTCGGCGCGTACCTCGTGATGGGGCTGGCGGAGACCATGGTGCTGCTCGGCCGCAGGGTGGTCACGCAGCGGCTGGGCGGCGCGGCGGCGGTGGCGCTCGAGGGCGATGACGGGGAAGACGACGACGACGAGGTCGCGGCCTAGAGCGGCCTAGAGAAGTGGCAGCGGCACGTGCGGCCCCATCGGGCTAGATTCGGCGGCCGTGCACATCGAAGTCCTCTGCACCGGCGAAGAGCTGCTCACCGGTGTGATCGCAGACACCAACAGTCCCTTCTTCATGGAGCGCGCGCTGCGGCTGGGCGAGCGCGTGCGACGTGCCACGGTGGTGGGGGATGATCGCGCGCTGATCGCCAACGCTTTGCGGGAGATCGCGGCGCGTGCGGACGTGGTGCTGGTGAGCGGCGGGCTCGGGCCCACGTCCGACGATCTGACGGTCGACGCCGCGGCGGATGCGGCGGGCGTGGAGCCCGTCCTTCACATGCCCACGCTCGAGCGCCTGCAGCGTCGCTTCGCCGAGCGGGGCCTGGCGTTCACCGAGAACAACGCGCGCCAGGCGCGCATCCCGGACGGCGCGGAGGTGGTGCAGAACGCGGTGGGTTCGGCGCCGATGTTCGTGCTCACGCTCGGCGGCTGCCGCGCGTTCTTCGTGCCGGGCGTGCCGCGGGAGTACCGGCACCTGGTGGAGCACGAGGTCCTGCCGCGGCTTCGGGCGCTGCGCGCTTCGCGGCCCGGCAACAAGGCGCTCGCGTTCCGGCTCATCCGGACGGTCGGCCTCCCCGAGTCGCACCTCGACGCGCGGGTGGCGCCCCTGCGCGCGGCACATCCCTCCGTCGAGTTCGGCTTCCGCACCGAGGCGCCGGAGAACCACCTCGAGCTGCTCGCGACGGCAGACACCCAGGAGGCCGCGGACGCCGTGCTCGCGGTGGCGGAGCAGGAGGCGCTCGAGGCCATCGGCCCCTGGGCGTACGGACGGGATGAGGAGCGTCTGGCCGGCGTGGTGGTGGACCTGTTGCGCGCACGGGGCGAGACGGTCGCGGTGGCCGAGAGCTGTACCGGCGGCTTGCTCGCGGCGCAGCTCACCTCCGTGCCCGGCGCGAGCGCGTGCTTCACGGGGGGCTTGGTGACCTACACGGAAGCCACCAAGACGCGGTGGGCGGACGTCCCGGAGGGGCTGATCGCGCAGGAGGGCGTGGTGTCGCGCGCGGTGGCCGAGCGGCTGGCCGAGGGTGCGCGCGCGCAGGGCAGGGCGAACTGGGGCATCGGCATCACCGGCTGGGCCGGACCTTCTGGTGGGGACGAGCGCGAGCCGGTCGGGACCGTGTACCTCGCGGTGGCGGGCGGGGAGGGCGTGACGTACGAGCGACATGGATTCGGCCGCGGCGATCGGGAGCGCGTTCAGCGCTTCGCCGCCTGGGCCGCGATGGACGCGCTTCGCCGCAGACTGCTGGCGGGACGTGAACGAGAAGGGACGGCGCTGTCGTGAGTGGTGAGGAGGCGAAGCGGAAGGTGGAGGAGGGCACGGCGGAGCCGGGCGCGACGGACGCGCAGGATCCGGAGGTCCGGCTGACCGATGCGGCGCCGGCCGAGCGCGGGGGCGACTCGTGGGGCGCGTGGGCCTCGGGCGTTCGGCGTTGGGCGAACGCGCATCGGCCCGAGCTGGCCGTCTTCGTGATCGTCTTCGTCGCGCTGACGTTCTTCAGCTCGCAGCGGTTCCTGCGCCAGAGCGCCGCGCCGCACTTCGTCTACCAGGCGCAGGCGTGGCTCGAGGGGCGCACGGACATCGATCCCGAGGTGCTCCCCAACTACGAGGACTGGGCCTGCGTCCGCGAGGTGAACGGGGAGAAGGTCCGCTGCACCGGCCGCGTCCAGCCCACGGACAAGTGGTACGTGAGCTTCCCGCCGTTCCCCGCGGTGGTGATGCTGCCGTTCGTCGCGGTGAACGGGTACCAGCTCAACGACACGTCCTTCACCGTGATCATCGGAGCGCTGGCGGCGGCGCTGTTCGTCTGGCTGCTGCGCAGGCTCTCGGCGACGAGGGAGATCGAGCGGACCGAGGGGGAGAACGTCGCGCTCGCGCTCTACCTCGCGTTCGGGACGGTCTTCTTCTACTGCGCCATCCGCGGCGAGGTCTGGTTCACCGCGCAGGTGATGGGCGTTGCCCTGACGATGCTCTACCTGCGCCACGCGGTGGGCGCGCGCAGACCGGTGCTGGCGGGGCTCTTCTTCGCCATGGCCACGCTCACGCGCACGCCGCTCATGTTCGCCGGCCTCTTCTTCGTGCTCGAGGCCCTCTGCCCGGGACCCACGAACAAGGAGCGGGCCGAGCAGCTCGAGGCGCTTCCCTCACGCGCCGCGGAGGTGGGGAGGAAGATCGGCCTGTTCGCGGCGGGGGCGTTCCCGTTGGCGGCGGCGGCGGCCTGGTACAACCACCACCGCTTCGGCAGCCTCAGCGAGTTCGGACACCGGTTCTTCTACAACAACCGCGTCAACGTCGACATCGACCGCTTCGGGCTCTTCAACCTCCACTACCTGCAGCGGAACATCGAGGCCGCCTTCCTCAAGCTGCCGCGCATCCAGTGGGAGCCGTTCCAGATCTCCTACGACCCGCACGGGCTCTCGCTCTTGCTCACGCTGCCGGTGCTGGTGTTCCTGCTCTGGCCGAAGGGAGAGCGGCGGCTGACGTTGCCCTTGTGGCTCACCGTCGCCGTCACCGCGCTGCCCGGGCTCTTCTACCAGAACACCGGGTACATGCAGTTCG
>CAZCWA010000302.1:0-6489 GCA_964502265.1 uncultured Myxococcaceae bacterium
AGGCCGCCTGCTCGCCTGGGTGCGCCCCGTTTTCTACGGCCGTGCGCTGGCTACTGGATCACCGCGTCGAAGGACGCGTTGATGATCTCGCTGGTGCAGCCGGACGAGTGCGGCGTGGACATGTACGTTCCGGCCGCGATGTTGACGTGCTCGAAGGTGACGTTGGTCAGGGTTCCGGTCGCGCGGCCGGACGTCGAGGTCAGCGTCACCGTGCCGCCGGTGGCCATGTACGGCTCACCCTCGTCGGTCACCATGAGCACGCAGAGGCCGCAGGTGCCGTAATTCAGCTCGGCGCCCGAAAGCGTATAGGTGCCAGGAGCCACGCCCCCGGCGAAGACGCCGGTGCCATCCCAGAGCTCGATCTGCACCCAGTCCGGCTGCGAGTTGAGGTCGGCTTCCACGAAGATGCCGCCGCCGCCGCCGGCCTCGGCGTTCACGTTCGAGAACGTGCCCGGGTAGGACGCGTCCGCAGTGCAGGCGTAGGGAGGGATCGCGCCGTCGAACGCCGCGGTCACGATCCCGCTCGTGCAGCCGGATGGGTGCGGGGTGGACGTGAAGGTTGGGTCAGATCCGGCGGTGTCGATGTTCACGTGCTGGAAGGTGACGTTGGTCAGCGTGCCGGTGATGTTCGGCGAAACGGAGGTGAGGGTCACCTCGCCGCCGGTGGCCATGTACCAGTCGCCGTTCTCCGCGCGGATGCGCACGCAGAGGCCGCAGGTGGCGTAGTTCAGCTCGTCGCCGGTGAGCTGGAACGTCCCGGTGGTGACGCCGCCCGCAAACACGCCCGAGCCGTTGTACAGCTCGATCCGAAGCTGATCCGGGTCCGCATTGAGGTCGCCCGAGTAGATGCCAGAGGTCAGCGCCTCGTTGGCCAGCGCGCCGCTGTAGGCCTGCTCCGCGGAGCAGACGAACACCGGCAGCGCGGCGTCGAAGGAAGCGGTCACGATCCCGCTGGCGCAGCCCGAGTAGTGCGGCTCGGTGGCGCCATTGGACGCGATCACCGCGTGCGCGAAGGTCACGTTGCTCAGGGTCCCGGTGACGTTCGTCTCGATGGAGGTGATGGTCACGTCGCCGCCGGTGGCCATGTACCACTGGCCGTTCTCCGACTGGACCCGCACGCACAGGCCGCAGGTGTCGAAGCTCAGCTCGTCACCGGCCAGGGTGTAGGTGCCGGTGGCGATGCCCGCGGCGAAGACGCCCTTCCCGTCCATGAGGTCGATCCGCAGCGTGTCCGCGTCCGCGTTGAGCTCGCCGGTGTAGACGAAGTTGCCCACGCCGTCCGGGGCGACCTCCTCGTTGCTCAGGGTGCCGGCGTAGGCGGTCTCCGCCTCGCAGGTGACCGGGAGCTCGATGTTGGCGGCAGGGAGCGAGGTCGTGCAGCCCGACGGGTGCGGCGTGGAGGTGTAGTCCTGGGCCACGTTCACCTGCTCGAAGGTGACGTTGCTCACCGACGCCTTGAACGCGTCGGAGCCGACCTGCTCGATCGTCACCGAGCCACCGGTCGCCATGTAGAACTCCGCATCACCCGCAGCGAGGACCACGCAGAGGCTGCAGGTCCCGTAGTTCAGCTCGGCCCCGGTGAGCGCGTAGGTGCCGGGGCGCACCGGACCGCCGGCGAACACGCCGAAGTTGGCGAACATCTCGACGATCAAGGTCGCGTTCGTCCCGTCGATGATGCCCTCGTAGACGAAGCCGTCTTCGTACACGTCGAGGTTCTGCTCGGTCAGCGTCCCCGAGTACTCGACCTGGGAGGCGCACTCGCGGGTCGTCATCCCGCCGTCCGGATCCATCCCCCCGTCCGGCTCCATCCCACCATCGGGATCGGTCCCGGCGTCGGGGTTCGTGCCTGCGTCAGGGTTGTTCCCGGCGTCCGGGTTGTTGTTGTTGTTGTTGTTGCCGTTCGGCAACCCGGTGCCGGCATCGAGGGGGGTCTCTTCGCCCCCATCGCACCCGACGCCCAGAAGACTCATCGACAGGACCAGCAAACCAGCAGTGACTAGACGCACGCACTTCTCCTACGTGAACTCGTGGGCACCTACCGGCAGGCACCCAGTGGGGGAAGAGCGCACAATGTCGGATCAAGTTCGCGTTGGGAAGATCCCACTGACATTCGCGTCAACCCGTCCCCGGGGGCGGGTGTCCACGGATCGCCAACTCCGGGAGCGCCGGTACCGGCCTGTTCCCGAGTCCGCCGCGGCCAGACCAGATTCTTCGCCCCCGCCCGGTGCGGCTGCTATCTCGCCTCATCCATGGACACCTCCGCCGGGCTGTCGCAGCTCCTCGTCGGCATCGACTTCTCCGCTTCCTCGCGGCTGGCCCTCGCCCGCGCCTTGATGATCGCGCGGGCCACCGGCGCCCGCGTGGAAGCGCTCCACGTGCTCAAGCACCGCCGCCTGTTGAACGCGCAGGACGAAGAGCTCGCACTGGCGGAGCTGGACCACCTGGTGGCGGACGTGGTGGCCACGCTGCCGCCCGGCGAGGAGCCTCCCGTTCGCGCGCGCGTGGTGACGACCGAGGGCCGCATCTCCGAGACGATGCGCGCGGAAGCCTCTGCGCTGAACGTGGACCTGGTGGTGGTCGGCCGCACCGGCGGCGGCGTGCTGCGGGGGATGATCATCGGCTCCACCGCCGAGCGCTTCGCACGGCTCGACACCCGGCCCCTGCTCGTCGTCCACCCCGACGCCACGCCCACCGCGCCGTACGTGCGGCCGCTGGTCGCGACCGACTTCTCCCAGGCGTCGCAGGCAGGGCTGCGCCAGGCGGCGGCGCTCGCGCCGGAGGCGAAGGCGGTGGACCTGCTGCACGTCTACGACCGCTCCTACGCGCTGGTGTTGCGTGCGAGCGCGGCGGGCGCGGACCGGGTCGCGCGGTACGACGCGCAGCGGCGCTCGGAGACCTCGCTGCAGATGGATGCCTTCGTGGCGCAGACCTCGGGACTTCTGCGCGAAGGCCAGACCCTCACCCCGCACGTGGTGGGCGGCGATCCGCGGGCGGACATCCGTGAGCAGGCCTTGCGGCTGGGGACGGACCTGCTGGTGATGGGCCGGGTCGGGACCACCGGCGCCGCGCTCATCGGCTCCGTCTCGGAGGGCGTCCTGCGCATCGCCCCGTGCGACTTCGTGCTCACCGGACGCGCCTCGCCTCCGGCCGCCTGAGCCGTGCACACCGCCCCGCTCTACCACTCGATCGTCGCCAGCCTGCTCGCGGGCGGCGTCGCCACCACCCTCGGCGCCCTGCCGGTGTTCGTGCGCTCGAAGCTGTCGCGCGGCACCGAGAACACGATGATGGGCTTCGGCGCAGGCGTGATGCTGGCCGCGGCCTCGTTTTCCTTGATCATCCCCGGCCTCGAGCACGCGCGGGCGCAGTTCGGCACCAACGGGCTGCCGGTGCTGCTGGTGGGCCTGGGCTTCGCGACCGGCGGGCTGCTGGTCTCCAGCATCCACCGCGTGTTTCCGCACGAGCACTTCTTCAAGGGCTCAGAAGGCCCGCGCTCGGAGAAGCTCTCGCGCACGTGGCTGTTCATCGCCGCCATCGCCTTCCACAACTTCCCCGAGGGCTTGTCGGTGGGGGTGGCGTTCGCATCCGGCGAGCAGTCCACCAGCCTTCCCCTGGCAATCGGCATGGCGGCGCAGAACATGCCCGAGGGCCTGGTGGTGGCGGTGGCCATGGTCTCCGCCGGCTACTCGCGCCTGCGTGCGCTGGGCGTGACCGCGATCACCGGCTTCGTCGAACCCTTCGGCGCGCTGGTCGGCCACGCGGGCGTGAGCATCGCCACCACCGCGCTCCCGGTCGGCTTCGGGCTCGCGGCGGGCGCGATGGTCTTCGTGGTGAGCGACGAGATCATCCCCGAGTCCCACCAGACGGAGGCCGGCCGGGCCACCCTGGGGCTGATGACGGGCTTCCTGCTGATGCTGGTGCTGGACTCGGCGCTGACCGCCTGAGCGCGTCACGAACCGAAGAGCGCCCCGCCGTCGCGCGCGGTGCGGATGGCCTCGGCGACGAGCAGCGCCTCCTTCACCTCCGCCGGATCGTGCACGCGCAGGAAGTCCGCGCCGGCCGTGATGGCGATCGCCGCCGCGCAGGCGGCGGTGGCCAGGACGCGCTCTTCCGGAGGCTTGCCGCCCGAGAGCGCGCCGAGGAATGCCTTGCGGCTGTGCCCCACCAGCACCGGCTGCCCCAGCACGCGCAATTCGCCCAGCCGCCGGAGCAGGAAGTGGTTGTGCGCGAAGGTCTTGCCGAAGCCGACGCCGGGATCGACGAGCACGCGCTCGCGCGGGATCCCGGCGGCCACCGCGCGCTCCACGCTCTCGTGGAGGAAGTGGACGACGTCCTCCATCAGGTCGTCGTAGCGGGGGTCGTTGGCCATCGTCTCCGGCGTGCCCTGGATGTGCATCGCGCACACCGCGGCGCCCGCCTTCGCGGCCACCTGGAGGATCTCCGGATCGTGCCGGAAGCCGCTCACGTCGTTGACCAGGGTGGCGCCCGCCTCCAGCGCCGCGCGCGCGACGTGCGCCTTCCTCGTGTCGATGCTGATCGGCAGCTTCGTCCGCTCGCGCAGCGCTTCGATCACCGGGACCACGCGGCGGACCTCCTCCTGTTCGTCCACCTCGGGTGCGCCGGGCCGGGTGGACTCGCCGCCCACGTCGAGCAGGTCCGCGCCCGCCCGCTCCAGCGCCGTCCCCTGCGCCACCGCCTCGAGCACCCCGAAGTAGCGCCCGCCGTCGCTGAAGGAGTCCGGCGTCACGTTCACGATCCCCATCAGCCAGGGCCGCCCGCCGAAGGTGAAGGTCCGCTCCCCCAGGGTCAGCGCAGTGGGCGTCTCGCGAAGCCCCCGCAGCGCGGCCTCCAGCGCCCCCGCGAGCCCCGCCAGGGCCGCATCGTCCTTCGCGCGCCGCACCAACCGGTCGAACTGATCGACGCGCCCAGAGAGCAGCGCGGTGCCCGGGCGGTGCCGCTGGTCGCCCGCGACGAAGAGGGGGTGCGCCTCGTGTCCCGGGGCCTCGCCCTCCTCCGCCAGCGCGCGCAGGAACCGGCCCTCGTGTCGCTCGAGACCGGTCAACAGCACGTGCACCGAGGGCACCTTCTCCAGCAGGTAGTCCCGCGCCGAGCGGGGCAGCGCCATCCGGTCGAACGCGGGCTCGAGGTCCGCGGGTGCGGCGTGGGCGATGACGCGGGCGAAGGGCATGCATCAGATCATGCCCGAGCCCCCGCAAAGCGAAAGGCGCGACGGTCCCGGTTCAGGGTCCGCCGCGCCTCGCGCTTTCAGCTCACCGTGTGTCGGCTACGCCTTCTCCGGCTCCATCCGCGCGCCGCCGGTGGCGGTCTGCAGGCCGTCGAGCGCGTCGAGGATCTTCCTCTTCTCCTTGTCCTTCGGCTTGGCCGCGCCCACGCGGGGCTCCGGCTTGGCCCGGACGAGCGTCCCGCCCTGCATGAGGACGTTGAGCTCCTCGGCCTCGAGCGTCTCGTACTCGGTCAGCGCCTCCGAGATCCGGATCAGCACGTCCTTGTTCTCGGTGAGGAGCTTCTTGGCGCGGTCGTAGCAGTCCATGACGATCCGGCGGACCTCGTCGTCGATCTCGCGGGCGGTGGACTCGGAGTAGTCCGGGCGGCTGCCGAAGTCGCGGCCGAGGAACACCTCACCCTCCTGCTGCCCGTACGCGAGCGGCCCCATCTTCTCGCTCATGCCCCAGCGGGTGACCATCGCCCGGGCCATCTGCGTGGCGCGCTCGATGTCGTTGGAGGCACCGGCCGACAGCTCGTCGTACATGAGCTCCTCCGCCAGCCGCCCGCCGAGCAGCATGCAGATCTGATCCATGAGCTGCTTCTTGTAGCGGTTGAACTGGTCCTCGGCGGGGAGCGACCACGTCAGGCCGAGCGCCTGGCCGCGGGGGATGATGGTGACCTTGTGCACCGGATCACAGCCCGGGAGGAGCTTGCCCACCAGCGCGTGACCTGCCTCGTGCACGGCGGTGTTCCGCTTCTCCTTCTCGCTCATGATCATCGACTTGCGCTCGGGGCCCATGAGGATCTTGTCCTTGGCCGCCTCGAAGTCCGAGAGGTCCACGCGCTCCTTGTTCTGACGCGCCGCGAAGAGCGCGGCCTCGTTGACGAGGTTCTCCAGATCCGCGCCGGTCATGCCGGGCGTTCCGCGGGCGAGCACCTCGAGGTCCACCTCGGGGGCCAGCGGGGTCCGCTTGGTGTGCACGCCGAGCACGCCCAGACGGCCCTTGAGGTCCGGCCTCGGGACCACGATGCGGCGGTCGAAGCGGCCCGGGCGCTGGAGCGCGGGGTCGAGCACGTCCGGCCGGTTGGTGGCCGCGATGAGGATCACGCCCTCGTTGGACTCGAAGCCGTCCATCTCCACCAGGAGCTGGTTCAGCGTCTGCTCGCGCTCGTCGTGACCGCCGCCCATGCCGGCGCCACGGTGACGGCCGACCGCGTCGATCTCGTCGATGAAGATGATGCAGGGGGCGTTCTTCTTGCCCTGCT
>CAZCWA010000303.1:0-6484 GCA_964502265.1 uncultured Myxococcaceae bacterium
GATTCGAACCCGTGTTACCGGCTTGAAAGGCCAGCGTCCTGGGCCTCTAGACGACGGGGACCCAACTGCAACCACCGACAATCACTGCAACTTCTACTGCATGAGTCGGGAGGGATTCGAACCCTCGACCCTCGGCTTAAAAGGCCGGTGCTCTACCACCTGAGCTACCGACTCGCTACTTCTATCTGGCGCTCCGGCGACCGCCGGTCACCGTCACGCCCACCTTCTGAATCAGCTCCTCCACCCGGACCTCGACCTGCGTCTCGCCCGCCTTGCCCGGATGCGCGGCATTCCGTCCCATGGTGAGGACCTTGGAGTCCAGCGATTTGAACGTGGGCGCGCGATCTCGCAACTCCCGTCCGCGGTGATCGAACACCTTCACCTCCAGATCCACCGCCTCGCCGTACTCGCTCAGCGCCAGGGTGGCCGGGGTGACCTCCATCCGCTCCGCGAAGAGGACCTCGACGGGGATGGAGGCGGTCAGGCCGCGGTAGGTGGCGATGGCCTCGGTCGCGCCGGACTTGAGCGGGGTGAGCCGGCCCTTCTCGTCGACCGTGACCACCGACGGATCGGCCACGCTCCAGGCCGCCACCGCCTTGGGGAAGTCCGTCCCGTTGTGCGCCCGGACCTTCGCCTTCAGCCACACGCTGTTGTTCTTCTGCTTGAGCACCACGTGCCCCGGTTCGATCTCGATGTAGTCCGGTGACGGGCAGCCCCACAGCCCCGCGCAAAGCACGAGGGCCCCGAACGACGTCCAAACCGATCGCCTGTGCCGATGAGTCATGGTGCACTCCGCATAGCACGCGGCGCGCGGAGGGCTCCACTGCGGCCCCCGCCGGGATATGACCCGCCCATGTCGAACGCTGCACCCAACGACGAGATGGACGACGCCGCCGACGAGCCCACCGCGCTCGACGAGGGGCTCGACGGCGAGGGCGAGGCCGAAGAGGAGGCGCGCGCCCCCCGAGGCCGGCACTACATCACCCGCGCGGGCGCTACCCGGCTGCACGCGGAGCTGCTCGTGCTGCTCAACGAGGAGCGCCCGAAGGTGACCGCCGAGGTGAGCGCCGCCGCCGCCCAGGGCGATCGTTCCGAGAACGCGGAGTACATCTACGGCAAGAAGCGCCTGCGCGAGATCGACCGGCGCATCCGCTACCTCCAGAAGCGCCTCGACACCTGCACGGTGGTGGATCCCCGCGAGCAGACGGACCGCGCCCGCATCTACTTCGGCGCCACGGTGACGCTGGAGGACGAGGACGGAAAGCAGTCCACCTGGCAGCTCGTGGGCCCGGACGAGATCGACGCCCGCGGCGGACGGATCAGCCTGGACTCACCGATGGGCCGCGCGCTGATGGGGAAGCGGGAAGGGGACGCCATCGAGGTCCAGCGCCCGCGCGGCGAGATCGAGCTGACGGTGGTTTCCATTCGGTACGCGTAGACCTACACTCCCGTGCGACGCGCAGGTTCGGCGGCGCACACACTGGTACACCCACAGGTACACGGTGGCAGCCTTCGCACACGGGGACCCGCCCTCTCGATGAGAAAGACCTTCGTTCTCGACACCAACGTCCTGCTGCACGACCCGCGCTCCATCTACAGCTTCAAGGACAACGACGTCGTCATCCCGATCTACGTGATCGAGGAGATCGACCAGTTCAAGCGCGACCTCTCGGAGCTCGGCCGCAACGCCCGTCAGGTGGCGCGGCTGCTGGACGCGCACCGCAGCGAGGGCGCCCTGTCCGAAGGGGTGCCCCTGCCCGGCGGCGGCTCGCTCCAGGTCGCGTTCTCCAACCGCGAGCTGCCGCGCTCCATGGCGGACGGCCAGTTGATGGACAACCGCATCCTCGCGGTGGCGATCGACTGCAAGGAGCGCGCGGGGGACGGCGAGGTCCGCTTCATCACCAAGGACACCAACCTCCGCATCCGGGCGGACGCGCTGGGCCTGGTGGCGGCGGACTACGACTCGGAGAAGGTGGAGATCAGCGAGCTGTACACCGGCTTCGCCGAGCTCACCGTCCCCGGCGGGCTGGTGGACCAGATGTACAAGCCCAACGCCGAGATCGAGGTCCCCGGTCAGGAGACCCTCTTCGCCAACCAGTGCCTGCTGCTCAAGGACGAGCGCAACCCCTCGCACACGGCGATGGCGCGCTTCCACGCCGGCCGCGGCAAGGTGGTGCCGCTCTTCCGCATGCTCAAGGAGGGCGTGTGGGGGCTTCGGCCGCGCAACATGGAGCAGAGCTTCGCGCTGGACCTGCTGCTCAACGACGAGGTCAAGCTGGTCACCATCGTGGGCAAGGCCGGCACCGGCAAGACCCTGCTGGCCATCGCCGCCGGGCTGCACAAGACGACGGAGGAGACCACCTTCCAGAAGATGCTGGTGAGCCGCCCGGTGTTCCCGCTCGGGCGTGACATCGGCTACCTGCCCGGGGACGTGGAGCAGAAGCTCAACCCCTGGATGCAGCCCATCTTCGACAACGTGGAGTTCCTGATGAACCTCTCGCGCGCGGACAAGAAGGCCGGGCGCGGGTACCACGAGCTGGTCGACCTCGGGATCGTCGAGATCGAACCGCTGACCTACATCCGCGGCCGGTCCATCCCGAACCAGTACATCATCGTGGACGAGGCCCAGAACCTCACCCCGCACGAGGTGAAGACGATCATCACCCGCGTGGGCGACGGCACCAAGATCATCCTCACCGGCGATCCCTTCCAGATCGACAACCCGTACGTCGACGCCACCAACAACGGCCTCGTCCACGTGGTGAACCGGTTCAAGGAGGAGAAGATCGCCGCGCACATCACCATGACCAAGGGCGAGCGGTCCGCCCTCGCCGAGCTGGCGGCGAACCTCCTCTAGAGACGAAGACGGGCAACGCGCAGATGAGCCAGGACGGACAGGACGACAAGGACGGCGAGGGCGAGAAGAAGCCGCTCATCGAGTACCCCACGGTCTACACCTTCAAGGTGATGGGCCGGCAGGAGGAGGGCTTCGCCGAGTACGTGCGCGCGCTCTTCAAGCGGATCCTGGGCCAGGAGGTCTCTCCGGACAGCGTGCGCGAGCAGCCGTCGTCGAAGGGGACCTACGTCTCGGTGTCCGTCTCGGTGTACCTGCTCTCGGAAGAGCAGCGCCGCGCCGCCTACGAGCAGCTCCACAAGGAGCGGCGCGTGCTCTACTACCTGTGACCGCGACCGCCCCGCGATGAGGCCCCTCTCGATGACGCCGCCGGCGCGACAGCCCCTGCACCTTCCAGAAGGCGCTCGGTGGCCCTTCTCCACCGAGGACGTGCTCCGGCGGCAGGTGCGGCTGTGCATGCTCGGGCCCCAGAGCCGCGTGCTCCTCCTCGGGCTCTCCGGCGGCGCGCAGGACGCGGCTGCGTGGCTCGCGCGGAACGTGGACGCGGAGCTGGTGCTCGCAGACGGTGACGGGGCGAAGCTCTCCTCGGCGCGCGCCCGGCTCGAGCAGGAGGGTCTGGCCGGCAAGGCCTGGTTCCAGACGGTGGATCCGCTCGCGCTGCCCTGGGGCGAGGGCGAGTTCTCCTCCATCTGGGTGGACCCGCACACCTTCGGCGAGCTGGATCCGGCGGTGAGGAAGCTGCGGCCGCACCTGGTGCTCAAGGGTCGGCTGTGCGTGCAGTGGCCGGTGCGCGTCTCGCGGGAGCCGGGCGGGCCGCTCGAGCGCGACTGGGAGGACCGCACCGGCGGTCGGCTGCTCACCCCGCGCGACTGCCTGCAGATCCTCGGGGACGCAGGCTACGAGCCGCAGGCCGCGGAGTGCCTCTCCGACGCGGAGCTGGCCCCGCTCTTCGGTGACGAGGCGTTGGCCGCGCACGGCGGACGAAGCCCGGTGTCCTTCATGCTGCTGGTGGGGCGGCGCAAGGAGCCGGGCGAGAAGCCGCCGCCGTCGCGGTCCGAATAGGAAGTCCGAACAGGTCGGAGGGGAGGGCAGATGCTGCTGGTGATGGGCAACCGCAACTACTCGTCGTGGTCCTTGCGCGCGTGGCTGGCGCTGCGGCACACGGGCGCCACCTTCGACGAGGTCGTCGTCCCGCTCTCGCAGGCGGGCACGAAGGAGGAGATCCGGCGCCACAGCCCCTCCGGTCACGTGCCGGTGCTCAAGCACGAGGGCCTGACGATCTGGGACTCGCTCGCGATCGCCGAGTGGGCGGCGGAGCGTTTCCCCGAGGCCGGGTTGTGGCCTTCCGATCCCTCCGTGCGAGCCGTGGCGCGGAGCGTGACCTGCGAGATGCACTCCGGCTTCGGCGCGCTCCGCAGCGAGCTGCCGATGAACATCCGTCTGCGCCGTCCGAAGACGCTCGGTGCCGAGGCCGAACGCGACGTGGCGCGGGTCGAGGCGATGTGGGCGGACCTTCGCAACCGCCACGGCCGCGGCGGGCCGTTCCTCTTCGGCGCCTTCAGCATCGCGGACGCCTTCTATGCGCCCGTGGCTGCGCGCTTCGTCACCTACGGGGTGAAGCTCTCCGGCGCCGCGGCGCAGTACGCGGAGACGCTGCTGGGGATGCCGGCGATGTCCGAGTGGATGGATCTCGCGCGCAAGGAGCCCTGGAGCGAGCCGCAGTACGACTGACCTTCCGCGAACCGCTAGTTCACCGCGCCGTGGAAGTCGACGAGCTGCACCGGCTCGTCGGCCACGCGCATGGAGAGGGTCTCGCGGTAACCCTCGGCGTCGCCGCCGACCTGGAACGGCATCGGCCGGGCGAACTTCGCGGTGAAGCTCTTCGCGTGGACGTCGAACACGCGGCCCTCGGGGAACCAGCGGCCGCGCCAGAGGTTGTGCAGGTTGGCCAGGGTCTCCACCGCGCCCACCGCCCCCAGCCGCAGGTTCATGAAGCCGCGCCGCTGGCCGGCGAAGGGGAACATGCGCAGCGCGTAGCCGTAGAAGGGGATGGTCCCCGCCGCGCACATCATGATCTTGCCGCGGAGGATGAGGCCGCCGGGGGCGATCTCCTCCACCGTCGAGCCGTCCGCGCCGAGGCGGTAGGCGGGCGCGTCCTCGCCGTTGAAGACCTCGCACTCCACCTTGGTGGAGTGGGTGAGGTAGTGCGGCACGGTGCGGAAGGCGACCGCGGAGAAGTAGCCGCCCGGGCCCGTGAGCATGCGCTTCATCGCGCCGCGCCCGAGGTTCTCCTTCACCCAGATGTAGTCGTTGAGCAGCTTCCCATCCACGCCCATGCCGGCGAAGGGGCTGAGCTTGCCGTCCACCTCGAGCAGGTCGAGCGTGCGGTAGCCGGGAACCTCGCTGGCGCGGGCGCGCAGCACGTCGTCGAGGAAGCCTTCGCCGCGGGGGGACGAGGCATTGACGAGGTTCGCGAGGCCATTGCCGGTCCCCAGCTTGAGCACCCCGAACCGGGGCGCGCGCTGCGGGAAGTACTGGGAGCGCTGCGCGACCTGGCGGTGGATCTCGTTGACGAAGCCCACGAAGGTCCCGTCCCCGCCGCCGGTGAAGACGGTGTCGTAGCGGCGCTCCACCACCTGGGTGGCGATCCGCCGGCAGTCCGCCGCGCTGCGGGAGACGAAGAGGTCCTCTTCAGGGACCACGTGCGAGAGCGAGCGCATCACCCGCTCGGTCACCTTCCGCGCGTTGGCGTTCAGCAGCACCGCCACCTTCGGCTCCGGAGCGGCGCCGGTCTCGGGGGGCGGGACCAGGCGAAGCTCGGGGAGGGACCGGAGGGGGTGGACCAGCATGTGTCAGCTCCAGGATGGATGCGGCGTTACGCGGTGCGGCAGCGTCCGGCCGTGGAGTGCACGATGTCTGCCACCGGCCCGCCCTGCGGCGCGACGTTACGTTTTTGTAACGATTCCGCGCGGTTGGTGTGTCCGAAGGGGTGCGTTGGGGTGGGCAGGGCGCTTGCCCGCTGCAACCTGGCGGTAGCGGCAAGTGCGTAATCTTTTACGCGCGAGGGCAGGCGAGCGGGCGTCTCGGGAGCCGTGCCGCGTGGGCCACGCGTGCTCTGTCGCGCCCCGATGGGCGGCGCAAGTTCCCGGTTTGACAGGTGATCGCCGCTGGTTAGGTTGCTGGCATTCGGCGGACCGGCGAAAAAACGCCAGTCAATTCAGGAGGATAGGACTGTGGGGAAGATCATCGGCATCGACCTTGGCACCACCAACTCGGTGGTCGCCATCATGGAAGGTCGCGACCCGAAGGTGATCACGAACGAGGAGGGGAGCCGCATCACCCCGTCGATCGTGGCGTTCACCAAGGACGGGGAGCGTCTGGTGGGGCAGGTGGCCAAGCGCCAGTCCATCACCAACCCGGAGCGGACCATCTACTCGATCAAGCGGTTCATGGGCCGCAGGTTCGAGGAGGTGGGGGATGAGACGAAGCTCGTCCCCTACAAGATCGTGCGGGGCCCCAACGGCGACGCGCGGGTGGAGATCGACGGCAAGCAGTTCTCGCCGCCGGAGATCTCGGCGCAGGTGCTGCTCAAGCTCAAGCGCGCCGCGGAGAACTACCTGGGTGAGAAGG
>CAZCWA010000304.1:0-6457 GCA_964502265.1 uncultured Myxococcaceae bacterium
ACGGCGGGCGGGTCTGGGAGGACGTGACGGTGGAGGTCAACGGCACCTGGCGGGCAGAGGTGGCGCGCGTGCCGCACCAGCCGCCAGCGAACACCCTCACCCTCGACCCCGGCCGCCTCCACGGCCCCGACGGACAGCCGGCCCCCAGGACCCTCCAGATGGCGGACATCGAGCTGCGCACCTCCCGCGGCAGGGCACTGCTGATGAAGGCCGGCCGCATCCTCGACTGACGCCGCCGCACCGTCCTCTTCGCCCGCAAACGCGAAACGGGCGCCGTCCCCCGTAGGGTACGACGCCCGCCGCGTGCTGCCTGGCCTGCTGCCGCGTCCGCCCTACTCCGCGGCCTCGGCCTTCTTCTCGTCGGTCTCGCCGGCGGCGCCCGGCCTGGTCTCCGGCCGGTCCACCAGCTCCAGGAACGCGGTCTCCGCCGCGTCACCGGTCCGGAAGCCGGTCCGGATGATGCGGGTGTAGCCGCCGTTGCGCTCCGCGTAGCGCTCCTTCAGCTCGCCGAAGAGCTTCTGGAGCAGCGGCCGGTTCTTCAGCGAGCGCTCCGCCAGCCGGACGTTGTGGAGCCCGCCCTTCTTGCCGAGGGTGATCATCTTCTCGGCCAGCTTCCGGGCCTCCTTGGCCTTGGGAAGGGTGGTGTGGATCCGCTCGTGCTCGAGCAGCGAGGCCACCATGTTGTTGAGCATGGCCTTCCGGTGAGACGAGGTCCTGCCGAGCTTCCTGCCTGCAACGCCGTGACGCATGGGACTTCCTTTCGGGACCTTCCGGTCCAACCCCGCGGCCGTATGAGGTACCGGGGGGCGACTTGGGGTTTTACGAGTGGAGGGGCCTCCCCCACTCCGTGCTGCGTGCTGCCACTACCAGAGAGACAACGGTGCTGACTACTCCTCCAGCGGGGCCGCAGGAGCCGCGGCCGCCGGCGCCGCCGTCCGAGGCGGCCAGTTCTCCAGCTTCATGCCCAGCGAGAGCCCCATCTCCCCGAGGATCTCCTTGATCTCCTTCAGCGACTTCCGGCCGAAGTTCTTGGTCTTCAGCATCTCGGCCTCGCTCTTCTGCACGAGGTCGCCGATGGTCTTGATGTTCGCCTGCTGCAGGCAGTTGGCAGACCGCACCGAGAGCTCCAGCTCGTCCACCGACCGGAAGAGGTTCTCGTTCAGCCGCGCCTCCTCCTTCGGCGCCTCCACGGCGACCGGCTCCTCGGTCTCGTCGAAGTTGATGAAGACCGTGAGCTGCTCCTTCACGATCTTCGCCGCGAACGCCACCGCGTCCTGAGGCGACACCGCGCCGTTGGTCCACACCTCGAGGTTCAGCCGGTCGTAGTCCGTCTTCTGACCCACGCGCGCGTTGGTGACCTGGTAGTTCACCTTCCGGATCGGCGAGAAGAGGGAGTCCACCGGGATGGTCCCGATCGGTGCGCCCTGCTCCTTGTTGTCCTGCGCGGTCACGTACCCGCGCCCGCGGCGGCACGTCAGCTCCATCCGGACCCGGCCGCCCTCGCTGATGGTGCAGATGTGGTGACCCGGGTTCAGGATCTCCACGTCCGGGTCGGCGATGATGTCACCGGCCTTGACCTCCTTCGGCCCCTCCGCCTCGATGCGCAGCGTCTTCGCCTCGCTGCCGTGCATCCGGAGGAGGACCTCCTTCAGGTTCAGCACCACGTCCGTCACGTCCTCCGCCACCTCCGAGATGGTGGAGAACTCGTGGTCCACGCCCTCGATCTTCACCGAGGTGATGGCCGCGCCCTGCAGCGAGGAGAGCAGCACGCGCCGCAGCGAGTTGCCCAGCGTGGTCCCGTAGCCGCGCTCCAGCGGCTCGGCCACGAACTTGCCGTAGGTGTTGGAGAGGGACTCCTGATCGACCTCCATCCGCCGGGGCTTGATGAGGTCGCGCCAGTTCCGCGCAATGAACGAGTCAGCCATGGTGTGTCACCTTCCTGCGAACGATCCGCGCCACCCACATACCCGCCAGGAGGGCGGGAGGACGGGACCGGGGTACTGCCTGCTGCGAACGGGGGAGACGGCAAGGACAAGCGCCTCGAAGCGCCAACGGCCGGACGCGGACTCTTCCGCACCCGGCCGCGCGCGCCCCGAGGGACTGCGACTACTTGGAGTAGAGCTCCACGATGAGCTGCTCCTGGATGGGCATGGTCAGGTCCTCGCGGTTCGGCACCGACTTCACCGTGCCGCGCAGGGCCTTCTTGTCCACCTCGAGCCACTGCGGGATGCCGCGGCGATCCACGGTCTCCATCGCCTCGGCGATGCGGACCATCTTCTTCGCCTTCTCGTGCACCTCGACCGCGTCACCCGGCTTGGTCCGGAACGACGGGATGTTCACCCGGCGGCCGTTCACCGTGAAGTGGCCGTGGCGCACCAGCTGCCGGGACTCGTTCCGGGTGTCCGCGAAGCCCATCCGGAACACCACGTTGTCCAGGCGCAGCTCGAGCTCCTGCAGGAGCCGCTCACCCGTCTTGCCGGTGCCCGCGGCCGCGCGCTTGAAGTAGCCGCGGAACTGGCTCTCGAGCAGGCCGTACATCCGCTTGACCTTCTGCTTCTCGCGGAGCTGGACGCCGTAGCCGGAGAACTTCACCCGGCCCTGGCCGTGCTGGCCGGGCGGATAGGGGCGGCGCTCGATGGCGCACTTGTCCGTGTAGCAACGGTCGCCCTTGAGGTACATCTTGAGGTTTTCGCGCCGGCAGATGCGGCAGACGCTGGCGGTATAACGAGCCATGTTCGGTGATCCTCTGAAGGTGGTCTGGGCCTAGACGCGGCGGCGCTTGGGCTGCCGGCAGCCGTTGTGGGGAATGGGGGTCACGTCGCGGATGAGGCTGATCTTCAGGCCCGCCGAGGCGAGCGCGCGCAGCGCGGACTCACGACCGGCGCCGGGGCCCTTCACCATCACCACCACGTTCTTCAGGCCGTGCTCCATGGCCTTGGCCGCGGCGTCACCGGCCGCCACCTGCGCGGCGAACGGGGTGCTCTTCCGCGAGCCGCGGAAGCCGCGGGCGCCGGCAGAGGACCAGGACAGCACGTTCCCGGACACGTCCGTGATCGTGATCAGCGTGTTGTTGAACGTGGACTGGATGTGAACGACACCGTTGAGGACGTTCTTCTTGCCCTTCTTGCCCTTCTTCTTCGGGGCGGTGTCGCCGGCGGGGGCGGCTGGCGTGGCGGCCGCTGCGTCCTTGGTCTCTTCAGCCATGATTCAGAGTGCTCCTGAGGCGTAGGTGATCGCCCCGGCCCGCGAAGGACGGGGCAAAGGGGTTTACCGGCCGCCCGCCTTGGGGCGCACGATGCCGCGCTTGGGCCCCTTGCGGGTCCGCGCGTTGGTGTGGGTCCGCTGACCGCGCACGGGCAGGCCCTTGCGGTGACGGAGGCCCCGGTAGCAGCCCAGGTCCATCAGCCGCTTGATGTTCATGGTGATCTCGCGGCGCAGGTCACCCTCGACCTTGTACTTCGCCTCGAGGATCTCACGGATCTTCCGCGCCTGTTCGTCCGTCAGATCCCGGGTGCGGAGGGTCATGTCGATCCCCGCCTCGGTGACGATGTCGTGGGCGGTCTTCTTACCGATCCCGTAGATGTACTGAAGCGAGATCACCACCCGCTTGTCGCGGGGGAGGTCGATGCCTGCGATACGAGCCATGAACCGTATTCCTCGTAGTTGGTCTGGAGCCAGCCCTGTGGGCTAGCCCTGGCGCTGCTTGTGCCGGGGGTTGGAAGCGCAAATCACCCGCACCGTGCCCTTGCGGCGGATCACCTTGCACTTGTCACAGATCTTCTTGACGGACGCGCGAACCTTCACGACTTCACCTCTGCTCTAGAACTACTTGGCCCGATAGGTGATGCGACCACGGGAGAGGTCATAGGGGGACAGCTCCACCTTCACCTTGTCTCCAGGCAGGATACGGATGAAGTGCATCCGCATCTTGCCGGAGATGTGCGCGAGAACCTTGTGCCCGTTCTCGAGCTGAACGCGGAACATCGCGTTGGGAAGGGGCTCCATCACGGTCCCCTCGACTTCGATCGAATCATCCTTCGGCAATCAGAAACTCCCTGTTTACAACCCCGGCTGCTCTGCGGAGCGCGGCCGGATATCACCGCCCGGGGAACCTTGCAAGTCCCCTGTGGGCGAAGAGGCGCGGTTTCGGGTAACCCCCCGGTCGCCCGCCTCATTCCCAGGCCCCCTAACCCACCCGGGTCAGGATCTCGGGCCCATTCTCCGACACGTGGATGGTGTGCTCGAAGTGCGCAGAGAGACGCCGGTCCAGCGTCACCGCCGTCCAGTCGTCCTCCAGCACCTCCACACCCTCCGTCCCTGCATTCACCATCGGCTCCACCGCGAGCACCATCCCCGCCCGGAGCGTCATCCCCGTCCCCGCCCGTCCGTAATTCGGCACCTGGGGCGCCTCGTGCAGCCGCCGCCCGATCCCGTGGCCGGTGAACTCCCGCACCACCGAGAACCCGCGGGGCTCCACCACGCCCTGTACCGCCGCGCCGATATCACCCAGCCGGTTCCCCGGCACCATCACCTCGATGGCCGCCTGCAGTGCCGCCCGGGTGGCGCGCAAGAGGCTGTCCGCCTCCTTCGAGACCTTCCCCACCCTCACCGTCCGCGCCGAGTCCCCGAAGAACCCGTCCTTCACCACCCCGAAGTCGATCTTCATCAGATCGCCCTCGCGCAGCACCCGCTTCTTCGACGGGATCCCGTGCACGACCTCCTCGTTCACCGAGGCGCACAGGCACGCCGGAAACCCCATGTAGCCCTTGAAGGCCGGCCGCGCGCGGTTGGCGTGGATCAACCGCTCCGCCTCCTGGTCCAGCTCCCAGGTGGTCACGCCGGGTGCCACCATCGCCTCGAGCGCGTCCAGGATCTCGCAGACGATCCGCCCCGCCTCCCGCATCCGCTCCACCTCGTCCGGGCGCTTGAGCTCGACGGTGCCGGCCACCGACTAGGACCGACCGAGCGACCGGCGGATGTCGGCGAAGATGCCTTCCACCGAGCCCACCCCGGTGATGGGGCGCAACAGCCCCTTCTGCTCGTACCACGCCTTCAGCGGAGAGGTCTGCGCCGAGTAGACGCGCAGCCGCTCGGTCACCTTGTCCTCGCGGTCGTCCTCGCGCTGGATGAGCCCGGTGTCGCAGACGTCGCAGAAGCCCGCCCGCTTGGGCGCGCTGGTGACCACGTGGTACACCGCGCCGCACTTCGGGCAGCTCCGCCGGCCGGAGAGCCGCTCCACCAGCTCCGCCTCCGGCACCTCGAGCGACACCACCGCGTCCACCTTCCGCCCGTGCTTCTCCAGCGCACGCTCCAGCGCCTCGGCCTGCGGCACCGTGCGGGGGAACCCGTCGAGCACGAAGCCCGCCTGCGCGTCCGGCTGGGCGATCCGCTCGTCGACGATGCCGATCACCAGCTCGTCCGGCACCAGCCGACCCGCCTCCATCAGCGGATTGGCCTGCTGTCCCAACGGCGTGTTCTGACGGACCGCCTCGCGGAGGATGTCCCCCGTGGAGAGGTGCGGCACGCCCAGCTCCTGCACCAGACGCTTGGCCTGCGTGCCCTTCCCCGCGCCCGGGGGTCCAAAGAAGATCAGGTTCACGTCGTCTGGCCCCTCGGTGATCCGTCCACTCTACGCCGTGGTCGCCGCGCGGATGCGGCCGCGGATGCGCGGGCCCCGGGGACCGGCGAACCCTTCGTAGTTGCGGCTGATCAGGTGGCCCTCGACCTGCTGAACGAAGTCCAGCGCCACGCCCACAACGATCAGCAGCGCGGTGCCGCCGAACTGGAACGGAACCCCGAGCGTCGCCGACAGTGCGTACGGGACCACGCAGATGGTGGCCAGGTAGATGGCGCCGCCCACCGTGATCCGGTTGAGCACCCGCTCGATGAAGTCCGCCGTCTGGCGGCCCGGCCGGATGCCGGGGATGTAGCCGCCCTGCTTCTTGATGTTGTCCGCCACGTCCTCCGGCTTGAAGGTGAGGGACACGTAGAAGAAGGTGAAGAACAGCACCATCACCACGAACACGCCCTGGTAGATCCACGGGTACTGCATCAGCGCCTGGTTCAGGTCACCGAGGAACGGGATCCAGTTCGCCAGCGTGGCCGGAAAGCTCAGCACCGCGCCCGCGAAGATCGGCGGGATCACCCCGGCCGAGTTCACCTTCATCGGGAAGTAGGTGGCCTGCCCCGCGAACATCCGGCGGCCCGCCATCCGCTTCGCGTACTGCACCGGGATCCGGCGCATGCCCCGCTCCACGTAGACCACCACCGCCACCAGCAGCAGCATGAACACCACGAGGCCCAGCAGGGCGCCCAGGTTCAGCGCGTCCTGCGAGGTCATGTCGAAGAGCTGCTTCGCCGCGGACGGAACCGCCGCCACGATGCCGGCGAAGATGATCAGCGAGATGCCGTTGCCGATGCCCCGCTCGGTGATCCGCTCGCCCAGCCACATGATGAA
>CAZCWA010000305.1:0-2590 GCA_964502265.1 uncultured Myxococcaceae bacterium
CGAGCGTCACGAGCACATCATGACGATCGAGGATCCGATCGAGTACCTGCACCCGCACAAGAACTGCCTGGTGAACCAGCGCGAGGTGGGCGCGGACACGCGGAACTTCAAGACGGCGCTCAAGTACATCCTCCGCCAGGATCCGGACGTGGTGCTGGTGGGCGAGATGCGCGACCTCGAGACCATCGAGGCGGCGCTGACCATCTCCGAGACCGGTCACGTGTGCTTCGGCACCCTGCACACCAACTCCTGTGTGCAGACCATCAACCGCATCCTCGACGTGTTCCCGCCGTACCAGCAGCCGCAGGTGCGCGCCCAGATGTCGTTCACGCTGGAGGGGGTGCTCTCGCAGACGCTGATCGCCAAGGCGGGCGGACCGGGGCGCGTGCTGGCGCTGGAGATCATGGTCCCCAACCCCGCCATCCGGAACCTCATCCGCGAGGACAAGGTCCACCAGATCTACAGCTCGATGCAGGTGGGCCAGGGCAAGTTCGGGATGCAGACGATGAACCAGGCGCTGGCGGCGCTGCTCACCCGGCGGCTGATCACCCAGGAGGAGGCCTTCGCGCGCTCCTCGGATCCGGACGAGCTGAAAAACATCATGGCCAGCGGCGCCGCGGGACTCCTGCCTGGTCAGCAGCGGGCCGGGATGGGGTCCCAGGCCCGTTAGGCGACGTGAAGCGATCCGTGGAGTAGAGTCGGGCGCCGAGGAGAATTGTCGATGGCCGTTGCCGCGCAGCAGAAGACCGCACCGAAGAAGAAGACGCCGGACGTCTTCGCGTGGGAGGCGCGCACCCGCAACGGTGAGGTGAAGAAGGGCGAAATGGAGGGCGGCTCCTCCGAGGCGGTGGAGAACCGGCTCAAGTCGCTCGGCCTCACCCCCACGAAGGTGCGCAAGAAGTCCGCGCTGGACATGAACCTCACGCTGCCGGGCGTCGGCGGCGTGACCGGCAAGGACATCCTCGTCTTCACGAGGCAGTTCGCGACGATGATCGACGCGGGCCTGCCGCTGGTGCAGTGCCTCGAGATCCTCGGCGGCCAGGAGCCGAACCCGGCGTTCAAGAAGGTGATCTTCGCCATCAAGACCAAGGTGGAGAGCGGGTCCACCTTCGCGGACGCGCTCAAGGATCACCCCAAGGTCTTCGACGAGCTCTACACGCAGCTCTGCGCGGCGGGCGAGGTCGGCGGCATCCTCGACAACATCCTCAACCGGCTGGCGGCGTACCGGGAGAAGTCGGAGAAGCTCAAGCGCAAGGTGAAGAGCGCGATGACCTACCCGGCCATCGTGATCATCGTCGCCATCTGCGTCACCGCGCTGCTCCTGCTGAAGGTGACCCCGGTGTTCGCGGAGATGTTCGCGGACTTCGGCTCCGCGCTGCCGGCACCCACCCAGTTCGTGGTGAACCTCTCCGAGTGGCTGCAGGCGTGGATCTTCCACATCCTCGGCGGGATCGTCGCGCTGACGGTGGGCTTCATCGCCTTCTACCGGAACAAGAAGGGCCGGCGGATCTGCGACAAGGTCTTCCTCTTCACGCCCATCTTCGGGCCGGTGCTGCGCAAGGTGGCGGTGGCGCGCTTCACCCGCACCCTGGGGACGATGATCTCCTCCGGCGTCCCCATCCTGGATGCGCTGGACGTGACGGCGAAGACCGCCGGCAACCGCACGGTGGAGGACGGCATCTACTACGTGCGGACGAAGATCTCCGAGGGCAAGAACATCGCCGGCCCGCTGCAGGAGACGGGCGTGTTCCCCTCCATGGTGGTCCAGATGATCGGCGTGGGTGAGGCCACCGGCGCGATGGACACCATGCTCAACAAGATCGCCGACTTCTACGACGACGAGGTGGACACCGCGGTGGCCGGCCTCACCGCGATGATCGAGCCCTTGCTGATGGTGTTCCTCGGCGTCGTGGTCGGCGGCTTCCTCATCTCGATGTACCTGCCGATCTTCAGCATCGCCGGTGCCATCAAGTAGCAGCGCGCCGCTCCCCCACGGCGCGCAAGAGGGCTCCGCCATCCCCGTCCCGGGTCCCCTCCCGGTGATGGCGGACCTCCGCAAGAAGCTCCTCTGGCTCTCCGTCTTCCGGCTGGTGGCCACCAGCCTGATGCTCTCCGCGCTCGCGGTGCGGCTGCTGTCTGCGCCGCCGGCGGACCTCTCGCCGGAGGACTCGCTCTCCTTCACGCTGATCGCCGCGGTCTACCTGCTGGCGCTGATCTACGCGGTCTGGCTGAGGCGGGGCCGCGCGCGCGAGGGCGCCGCGTGGGTCCAGGTGCTGGGCGACGTGGTGCTGGCGACCTCGCTCGTCTACCTCACCGGTGGACCCGAATCCCCGTTCACCTTCGCGTACCTGGTGGCGATCGTCGGAGGGTCGATCCTCCTCTTCGAGCGCGGCGCGGTGGTCACCGCCATCGCCTCCTCCGTCACCTTCACCACCCTGACCCTGGTCCTGCAGTGGGGCTGGCTGCGCTTGCCCGCGAACGCGACCGTCCTCTCCGACGATCAGCTCGCGTTCGTCCTGGCGAGCAACGTGGTCGCGCAGCTCCTCATCGCGGTGCTGGCCGCGTACCTGAGCCGGCAGCTCGCGGCCAC
>CAZCWA010000305.1:2690-4904 GCA_964502265.1 uncultured Myxococcaceae bacterium
TTCGAGCCCTTCTTCACCACGCGCGGAGGACAGGGCGGCACCGGGCTCGGGCTGTCCACCGCGCATTCCATCGTGCGCGCGCACGGCGGGACCATCCGGGTCACCTCCTCGCCCCAGGCGGGGACGGAGTTCGTGGTCTCGGTGCCGGCCGCAGAAGGAGAGAGCCGTGCGGATACTCGTCGTTGATGACGAACCCTCGATGCAGGAGTACCTCGGGCTTCTGCTGGAGGGCGCGGGCTACGAGGTCCAGACCTGCGGCTCCGAACGCGAGGCGGTGGCGAGGCTCTCCCAGCGCACGGAGGGCGGCCCGTTCGACCTCGTCATCTCGGACATGAAGCTGGGGCAGGGCAGCGGGCTCGAGGTGCTCAAGGCCGCGCGCGCACTGGGGACCCCGCCGGAGGTGATCCTCATCACCGCCTACGGCACGCCGGCCACCGCGGTGGAGGCGATGCGGCAGGGCGCCTACGACTACATCACCAAGCCCTTCGACAACGACGAGCTGCGGCTGCTGGTCCTCAAGGCGCTGGAGAAGCGGGCGCTGCTTCGCGAGAACACCGCGCTGCGCGAGACGCTGGACGCGGGGCGCAAGAACGTCTTCTGGGTCGGCGACAGCCCGGCGATGCGCGGGACCTGGGAGCTGGTGCGCAAGGTGGCGCCGGCGAAGACCACCGTGCTGGTGACCGGCGAGAGCGGAACCGGCAAGGAGCTGGTGGCGCGGGCGATCCACCTGATGGGCCCGAGGGCGGGACAGCCGTTCCTGCCGGTGAACTGCGCCGCGCTCGCGGAGGGCGTGCTGGAGAGCGAGCTGTTCGGCCACGTGAAGGGCGCGTTTACCGGCGCGCTCAACGACAGGCCGGGGCTGCTGGTGAGCGCGGGGCAGGGGACGGTGTTCCTGGATGAGATTGGCGAGATCCCGCCCGCCACGCAGGTGAAGCTCCTGCGCGTGCTGCAGGAGCGGAAGGTGAAGCCGGTGGGCAGCGCGGCGGAGAAGCCGTTCGAGGCGCGGATCGTCGCCGCCACCAACAAGCGGCTCGAGGACGAGGTGAAGGCCGGCCGCTTCCGCGAGGACCTCTTCTACCGGCTCAACGTGATCAACCTCGAGCTGCCGCCGTTGCGTGAGCGGCCGGGGGACATCGTGGCGCTGGCGCAGCACTTCCTCGATCGGATGGGGAAGGAGCTCGCGCGGCCGGGGATGCGCTTCTCGCCCGAGGCGCTGGAGCTGCTCGCCCGCTACCCGTTCCCCGGCAACGTGCGGCAGCTCGAGAACATGGTCGAGCGCGCTGCCACGCTGAGCGAGCAGGACCTGCTCGGGCCGGAGACGCTGCCTCCTTCGGTGACCGGGCGGAGCGAATCACTGCCGCCGCAGGAGGTCGCGCTGAGCCAGGGCTTCTCGCTGGAGCGGCACCTCGACCTGATCGAGCGGACCTATCTGCTCGAGGCGCTCAAGCGGGCGGACGGGGTGAAGACGCGCGCCGCCGAGGTGCTCGGGCTCTCGTTCCGCTCGTTCCGCTACCGGCTGGCCAAGCACGGGCTGGGCGAGGGCGACTGAGGGGCCCGCAGGCGACCGGGCGTGTTGGACCACGACACGGGTGCCGAATTTCCCTACGCGGGTTGTTCATCAGCGAGCAGAGAGCGCCGCATTTCGTCACCCGGGGACAGGTGGAAGTGACGAAAATTGTCACCCCACGAGGCGCCGCGAAGGGAGCCGGCCCTCTTCTCCCTCTGGAAGGCTTCGACCGGGGCGCATTTGGGACAGGCGGCACATGAACTGCAGAAGGCCGGGGCACGCGCCTCCGGGCGCTGGCAGTACCCCCTACCCACCCGAAGAAGGATTCACCCCCCACATGCGCAAGAACAAGGGCTTCACGCTGATCGAGCTCATGATCGTCGTCGCGATCATCGGCATCCTGGCGGCCATCGCCATCCCGAACTTCATCCGCTTCCAGGCGCGGTCGAAGCAGTCCGAGGCCAAGAGCAACCTGAAGTCGCTCTTCACGGCCCAGAAGTCGTACTACCAGGAGAAGGACCGCTACAACCAGCTGGTGAAGGTGGTCGGCTTCGCGCCCGAGCGCGGCAACCGCTACGCCTACTACAACGGCCCGGTGGCCGGTGACCTCGTCGACCGGACCGCGGCGAACGGCGCCGAGGCCTCGCCCGACACCGCGATCGGCTTCACGGTCGACATCTTCCGGCACGCGAACCTCGCCGGCATGG
>CAZCWA010000305.1:5004-6434 GCA_964502265.1 uncultured Myxococcaceae bacterium
GCCGGTGAGCCGTTCAACTGGTACAACGACGTCAACTGCCCGTAGTCTCAGCAGGCAGTCTGAGTAGACTGAGCGCTCCTCCCGAATGGCCGGGGGGAGCGTTTTGTTTTGCGGGTTCGATGCTTCGTCTCGCCGTTCTGCTTCTGGTCCTGCTCGGCTCTGCCGTGGGCCTCGCCGTTCATCAGGAGCGCGAGGTTGAGCTCCGCCGTGCGCAGGGTTCGGAGATGGTCTACCTGCCGCCTGCCTGGATGGCGCGGCACCTGTCATTCGGACACCGCCACATCGTGGCGGACTACGCCTGGCTGCAGGCCCTGCAGTACTACGGGAACTCGTGGAACCGGCTCTTCTACTTCCGGGACCTCGGCCGGTACCTCGACCTGGCCACCGACATCGATCCGGACTTCAAGATCGCCTATCGGTTCGGCGCCGCGGCGATCCCCTTCAACAGCCGGGGCTGGACCTGGCACAACGTCCCGCAGAGCAACGCGCTGATCGAAAAGGGTCTTCGCCACGACCCGAACGACTGGCAGCTCTGGCTTCAGCTCGGGTTCAACCGCGGCGTGATCGGAACGGACTTCGAAGGCGCCGCCGAGGCCTACCGGAGCGCCGCACGTGTGCCGGAGGCCCCCTCCTGGATCCCCCAGCTCGTCACCCGCCTCTATGCCACCGCTGGCGCCACTGATCGCGCGCGCGCCTACGCGCAGCAGCTCCTGGTGAGCAGCGACGAGCCCGAGGTGCGCGAGGCGATGCAGCAGCGGCTCTGGGAGATCGACATCGAGGAAGAACTCCAGCGGATCGACGACGCGATCCGGCGCTACCGCGACGACCACGGTGAAGTCCCTGGTGACGTGAACGCGCTCGTCACGCGGGGCTACCTGAAGCGGATGCCCATCGACGCGTTGGGCGGAGAGTTCGTGATCGAAGACGGCGAGGCGCGGTCCACCTCGTTGCACAAGGGCCGCCTTCGCGTGTTCGAAGAAGAGGCGGAGATGGAGAAGCACCTGCAATGACGGCAGCAATCGAGGTGCGGGGGCTGACGAAGACCTACCGCACCGGCATGTCCGGGCTGAAGAAGGTCGAGGCGCTCAAGGGCGTGGACCTGACCGCGCAGCCCGGCGAGATCTACGGCTTCCTCGGGCCGAACGGCGCGGGCAAGTCGACGACGATCAAGATCATCACCCAGCTCGTGCACCCGAGCGGCGGGACGACGAAGGTCTTCGGCGAGCCGCTCACCACACCGAAGGCGCGGCAGAGGGTGGGCTTCCTGCCCGAGAGCCCGGTGTTCTACGACTATCTGACCGGACAGGAGTTCCTCCGCTATTACGGCGCGCTCGGCGGGCTCGATGCGAAGCGGGCGAAGGTCCGCGCGGACGAGCTGCTGGAGAAGGTCGGGCTGGGCGGCGCGGGCAAGCTGCAGTTGCGGCGGTACT
>CAZCWA010000306.1:0-6433 GCA_964502265.1 uncultured Myxococcaceae bacterium
GGCGCGGAGACGACCCGAGCACCGGCGCGGAGACGACCCGAGCACCGGCGCGGAGGCCAGTCTGAGCAACCGCGCGGGCCGTCGTGCGGGCCACCTCGCCGAACATCCGTCCCGCCTCAGCCGATGATCATGTTCTCCCGCTCCAGCCGGCCCTCCTCGAAGCGGCGGAGGTTGAAGCGGGTGAACAGCTCGTCCTGGGTGTCGGTCATCATCCAGGCGGCCATCCGCTCGGCGACGGCGGGGGCCATCATGAACCCGTGGCCGACGAACCCGGACATCTGCAGGAGGTTCTCGAGCCCAGGGGTGCGGCCGAGGATGGGGCTGTTGTCCGGGGTCACGTCGTAGCAGCCCGCCCACTGGCGCAGGACCTTGATCCGGCCCAGCTTCGGCAACTGCTCGGTGAGGGCGCGCGCGTAGCGGGACAAAAAGCGCATCGTCGAGCCCATGTTCAGGCCGGCCGGCTCGCGCGGGTCGCCCATGCCGCCCACGATCTCGCCGCGCATGGACTGGCTGAAGTACAGGCCCGAGTCCAGCTCCGACACCAGCGGCCCGAGGAACGGCTTGAGCGGCTCGGTGCTGCAGATCTCGTGGCGGTGCGGCTCGTTGGGCAGCTTCACCCCGGCCTTCGCGGCCACCTGCGGGCTCCACGCTCCGGAGGCGAGCACCACGGTGTCGCACTCGACGTCGCCGCGGTCGGTCTTCACCTTGCGGATGAGCCCGCCGCTCTGCTCGAAGCCCTGGACCTCGGTGAAGGTCTCCACCCGGATCCCGTGCTTGCGGCAGCTCTGCGCGTACCCCCACAGGAACGGCCAGGGGAAGATGACGCCGTCCTCGGGATTCCAGGCGCAGACCTGGACGTCCTTCAGCGTGAGCCCGGGCACGAGGTCCCGCGCGGCATCCGGCGTGAGCAACTGGGTGGGCACCCCGTGCGCGTTGTGCAGCTTCGCGGAGGCCTCGAGCTGCGAGGCGATCCGCGGCGAGCGCGCGAGGAACAGGTAGCCGCCCTGGCGCAGCCACACGTTGATCCCCATGTCCTTCGCGAAGTCCTTCATCAGGTCGATCGACCTGCGCGCGAGCGCCACGTTGGTGGCCGTCCCCCACTGCATGCGCACGCCGCCGCCGTTGCGTCCGGACGCGCCCGCCAGCAGGTAACCCCGCTCGAGCACCAGCACGTCCCTCTCGCCGCGCAGGGCGAGGTTGTGCGCCAGCGCAAGGCCCATGATCCCGCCGCCGACGATCACGATCTTCGCCCGCTTCGGGAGGGGCTCGACCGGCCGCAGCGCCGGCTCCGGCGCATCGAGGCCGGGCGGGGTCCCGCCGATGGGCGGCTTCGACTCGTCGACCGGCTCGGTGGCCAGCACGGAGAGCTCGGTGGGGTAGAGCGGGGTGCGCGGGGTGAACGCGTGCACGCCCTTCGCCTCCCGCGCGCCGCTCTGGTGCAGCAGCCGTCCCACCGCCGCCATGCAGGATTTGCCCTGGCAGATCCCGGTGCCGAAGCCGGTGTACCGCTTGATCGACTCGATGTCGGTGAAGCCGCGGCCGATCGCGTGCTTCACGTCCGCCGCCGTCACGTCTTCACAGGCACAGACCACCGCGCGATTCATCGGGACAGCTCCTTCGCCAAGGCGCGCCCCGCGCGCGCGCCGGACTCCGCGGCCTGCGCTGCGCTCCCTCCACCGACCACGTCGCCTGCCACGAACACGTCCTTCGCCGCGGTCCTGCCGTCCGCATCCGCGGTGACCACGAAGGTCTCGCGCGAAGGCTCGAAGACCACCTCCGCGCCGCCCTGCCGCGCGAGCTCGAACCCCGGAGAGGGCGGCAGGCACACCGCCACCGCGTCGCAGTCCACGCGGTGCTTCTTCCCCTTCGCGTCCTTCCAGCTCAGGCCCTTCACCTGCGCGCGGCCGTGCGTGGTCAGCGGTTCGTCACCTCCGTCCACCAGGACCTCGGCGGCGATCTTCGCGCCCACCTCGAGCAGCATCCGCCGCTGGTCCGCCACCTGGGCCTTCGTTCCCACCAGCGCGAAGCGGGTCCCGGGCAGGTTGGCCTCGCGCCGGACCAGGCGGGCCACCGCGCGGCCTGCCATCACGCCCGGCACGTCGTTGTTGTCGAAGGGCCACAGCGCCGCGTGCCCCCCGTTCGCGAGCAGGAACCGCTCCGCGTACACCTTCAACAGGCGCGGACCGCTCTGCGCGAAGGACACCGCGCCGAGGTAACGCCCCTCCTCGTCCTCGAAGAGGCCGATCACCAGCGTGCCGCTCCGCAGACGCTCGCCCAGCCCCGAGCTGAGCGAGGCCGGGGACGGATCCCCCTCTCCGGGCGCGTCGTCCAGCAGCCGGCCGCCGGGCGTCTCCTCGCGATCCAGCAGCAGGAACGACACGCCGGCGTGGGCCAGCTCGCTCGCGGCGGAGAGGCCGGCGGGACCTGCGCCCACGATCGCCACCGGGACCTTCAGCACCTCGCGGGGCGCCCGCGCAGGCGGCAGCGCGTCCGGCAACTCACCGAGACCTGCGAGGTGCCTCGCCACGCGCGCCATCACCTTCTCGGCCACCGGCACGCCCGCGAACATCTCGTGGTGATCGAGCCCGCGCGGGAAGATCCAGTCGATGGCGCCGAACACGTCGTGCTTCACCGAGGGGTACGCGTTCTGCCGCTCCACGCGCATCCCTTGAGAGACCCTGGTGCGGCAGGTGAAGACGTTGGGGACGCCGTTCACGCGCATCAGGCACTGGGAGCACTCGGCGGCCATGCACCAGGGGCCGCGGGGCCGGTGGTACTTCACCGAGCGGGAGAAGACCGTCTCTCCGGCGGCGAGCAGGGCGGAGGCGACGGACTCGCCCTCCTTCGCGCGGAGCGCGGTCCCTTCGAAGTCGAACTGCACGGTGCGCGCGGGCACGTCGAGGCGGGGCATGCGGGCGCGGAACCTATGCGAGCCCCCCGGGTGCCGCCACTGGGGACTCTGCGACCCGCGATGGCCCACGAGGAGGCAGGCGAGCGCGGCCGCGACGCATCGGGACGCCTGCGCTGATCCGGAGGCGCCCATGTCGCCGCACCTTGCCGACGGCATCGGGGCGGGTAGGGTGCGCGCCCATGAGAGACGCCAACCTCCGCATCCCGCAGCCGGCCAACGAGCCGGTCCTCTCCTACGCTCCCGGCTCCACCGAACGCGCGCAGCTCAAGGCCGCGCTGACGACGATGGCGGGCGAGCAGCTCGACATCCCGCTCTTCATCGGCGGGAAGGAGGTGCGCACCGGCAAGACCTCGCAGGCGAAGATGCCGCACGCGCACCGGCACGTGCTCGCGCAGTACCACCTCGGGGACGCCTCGCACGTCACGCAGGCGATCGACGCGGCGCTGAAGGCGAAGCGCGACTGGTCCAACATGCGCTTCCACGATCGCGCGGCGATCTTCCTGCGCGCGGCGGATCTGCTCGCCACCCGGATGCGGCCGGTGCTCAACGCGGCGACGATGCTCGGGCAGTCGAAGACCGCGTACCAGGCGGAGATCGACGCGGCCTGCGAGCTGATCGACTTCCTCCGCTGGAACGTCCACTTCGCGGACAAGCTCCTCGCCGAGCAGCCGTACTCGCCCGCGCTGACCTGGAACCAGATGGACTACCGGCCGCTGGACGGCTTCGTCTACGCCATCTCCCCGTTCAACTTCACCGCCATCGGCGGCAACCTCCCCACCGCGCCCGCGCTGATGGGCAACACGGTGGTGTGGAAGCCCGCGCAGGCGGCGACGTTCTCCAACTGGCTGATCATGGAGATCCTCCGCGAGGCCGGTCTGCCGGACGGCGTGATCAACTTCGTGCAGGGCAACCCGGCGGAGATCTCCAACACGGCGATCGCCCACCCGGATCTGGGCGGCATCCACTTCACCGGCTCCACCTCCGTGTTCCAGCTCATGTGGAAGCAGGTGGGCGAGAACATCTCGCGCTATCGCCAGTACCCGCGGCTGGTGGGCGAGACCGGCGGCAAGGACTTCGTCTTCGCGCACCCGTCGGCGAAGGACGACCTCGACGCGCTGGCGGTGGCGCTCGGGCGCGGCGCGTACGAGTACCAGGGCCAGAAGTGCTCGGCGGCCTCGCGCGCGTACATCCCGTCCTCGATCTGGCCCGCGCTGCGCGACCGGCTGGTGGGGCTCATCGGCGAGATCAAGATGGGCGATGTGCGCGACTTCCGGAACTTCATGGGCGCGGTGATCGACGAGAAGGCCTTCGACAAGCACGTGGCCTACCTGGACGCGGCGAAGAGCGATCCGAAGCTGAAGATCCTCGCCGGCGGCGGCGCGGACAAGAAGGAGGGCTACTTCGTCCAGCCCACCCTGATCGAGTCCTCGGATCCGAAGAGCCGGCTGATGTGCGAGGAGATCTTCGGCCCGGTGCTCACCGTCCACGTCTACGAGGACGCTTCGTACGAGCAGGCGCTGCGGCTGTGCGACGAGTCCACGCCCTACGCGCTCACCGGCGCCTTCTTCGCCCGCGACCGTGCGGCGATCGTCAAGGCCAGCGAGACGCTCCGGCACGCGGCGGGCAACTTCTACATCAACGACAAGCCCACCGGCGCCGTGGTGGGGCAGCAGCCCTTCGGTGGCTCGCGCGCGTCGGGAACGAACGACAAGGCCGGTAGCGCGTGGAACCTCATGCGCTGGGTCTCGCCGCGGGCGATCAAGGAGACCTTCGTCCCGCCCACGCAGCTGGGCTACCCGTTCATGGGTGAGGAGTAGAGGTCCTCATGGACCTGCGCATCTCGCTCGCTCTGCTCGGGGGGCTGCTCTGCGCGCCGCTGTCGGCGGTCGCGCAGGAGGATGCTGCGGCGGCTTCCACGCCCGCCTCGGACGAGCGGCGGTTCGAGTTCGTGCTGTATCCGGTGGCGGTTCATCCCAGCGAGCTGGCCACCCACTTCGGGGGCTCCGCCAGCGCCGCCTGGTTCGCGAAGGAGAGAGGCGCGCTCCGGTTGCGCTTCTCGCATCGGTTGGGGGAGGCGCTCACCTCCTATGCGACGACCGCACGGAACGATCCGCGTGAGCTCGTGGACGGGGTGATCGCCGTCTCTCAGTGGTCACTGCTCGCGGAAGCGGAGGGCGTGCTCGCGCAGCGCGATTTGGAGCTCTTCGGAGGAGGTGTGCGGCTGGGCGTCAGCATGGGACTGCGAGCCGGCGTGACGAGCGCGAGGGCCTGGCTCTGGAAGTGGGAGGAGGGGCCCGCGCCCAGATTCGATCTCGGAGTGCGGCCCGCCGCCGGGTTGCTCGTCAGCGGGCGGGCTCGGCTGGGGACACACCTCGTCGTTCGCCTGGACGTCGCGAGCCTCACGTCCCCGTTCCGGATCGACCGCGCCCAAGGGTGTGACCTGCAGGAACTCACTGACCTGGATGCGGCAGCACGCGCGGGAAGGCCTCTGAACGACGTGCCGCTGACCCGGCGCTGCGACCGGGCGTACTTCAGCGCGAACCCTTCACACGCCGGTGCCGCCCGCGAACTGGTCCGCGCGCCTTCGGGAAGCGAATTCTTCAGTCAGATCAACGTGCAAGCCGGCGTCGGCGCGATCTTCTGACGCCGCCGGGCTGGCGTTCGCTAGCCGGTCGGCGCAAGGCCGCGCACGTCCAACCCACGGGCGCGCCGCGATGGCCTGGCGGGAGTCGTGGGTCCAGAACTCGAGGGACGTGCCCTTCGCGTTCTCCGCGACGTCTTCTGCAGTCGCGACGTGAATCGCGTCGAGGGCCCGGACGATCACGCCGAAGGGTTGGGAGGCGCGTTCGAAGACGTCGGCGCTCGGCGCAACCAGGTGGGTACGCGCGAGCAACCGCCGGAGCTCTTCGCGCTTGTTCGCGGCTTGCGCATCGTCGTGCTGGCGGAGCAGCCGCGCACGCTCCAGAGCACGTGAGCACTCGACTTCGAGAAGATCCGACGACACGAGACGCTCGTCATCGTCGAGCGGCATGCGCGGGCCGGGCTGGTCGAGGAGAATCCGCAGCACCGCTGGAATCAGCGTACTTCACCCTTGTCCTCGCGGATGTCGTCGAGCATCTCCTGGAACTCCTCTTCGCTCATGGGCTGCTTCGGTGGCGTGATGACGAGAGTCGTCCAATCCTGCGTTCCCTTCCGGAGGAACCCCTCCCGTTCGAGCCGGTCCTCCCAATGCTCGGGCTTCGCGGCCGGCGGCCCCATCGTCGCGATGGGCTCGTCCCGGTCGCGGACCTCGATCTGCGTCCCCTGCGAGGCCATGCGGAGGTACTTGCCCAGGTTCGCCTCGAGCTCGCGGACGTCGATGGACTTCATGGATCCAATCTAGGCCCGTCCCGGGCAGGTCGCCATGCACCCTCCGGCCGGGCAGGCGGGTGAAATCGCGCCACCTGCGTTGCCGCTGCGACCGCCGCCGTGGTCTCTTCCGCAGCCGTGGCCACCTTCCTCGCGCTCGCGTTCGCGTTCCCC
>CAZCWA010000307.1:0-6424 GCA_964502265.1 uncultured Myxococcaceae bacterium
CGCGAGCCGGCCGCGGTGCCCCAGTGGCCGTTCCCCATCCGGATCGCCCGCAGGTAGTGGCCCTGCGCGGAGAGGAGGAGCTGCGCCTTGTGCTCGAGGTCCTCGCCAAGACGCTCGGTGCCCAGGGACGGATCGAGCTGCACCGACTCGTAGTGCGCCCGGTAGATCTCCCCGATGAAGAACTGCGCCTGGGCGGGGAAGTAGTCGTCGACCTCCTCCTTGTTGGCGAGGCCGTTGTACATGGCGATCGCCTTGCGGAGGCTGCTCTCGGCCGGCTGCGACATGCCCGCCTCGTGCAGGCAGATGCCGTGCTGGACCTGCGCCTCGATCCGCTTGTTCCAGGTGAGGTCCGCCCGCTGGGCGATTCGCTCCAGCAGCGCCGCGGCCTCCAGGTGCCGGTCGAGGTGGTAGAGCGTCTCCGCCACCCGGAACGACGCGTCCAGCGCGTCACCGAAGCCGCGCTCCGGATCGGACAGCTCGCCGAACCTTCCCAGCGCCGCGTCCCACTCCTCCAGCCGCTGGTGCGCAAGCCCTGCGTTGTAGAGCGACACCGCCCGGTGCCGGCTCTCCGGGTGGAAGTCCGCCAGCCGGCCGAAGTAGCGGGCCGCCTTCTTGAAATCCTGCGCCGCGTAGGCCGAGGTGCCGCCGGCGAAGAGCTCCTCGTCGTTGAGGCGCTCCAGCTCGAGGTCGCCGACGATCTGGATCGGCTCGGCGAAGGTGATCTCCTGCGGCGGTCCGTCTCCCGAGGTCTTCACGCCCTGCCGCGCGCCCGTGCACCCCACGCCGAAGAGCAACGCGAGCGCCACCCCGCCCACCCAGACCGAACACCTCATCCGCATATCCATCGTCTCCTCGCCGAGCTGCCGTGCCGCCCGAAGACCCACTCCGAAGTGTTCGGACACTCGCGTCCCTGCGCCGGTTCCAGCCCGGGGACTGTAGCGCGCAGACGGGAAACCGCTGCCGCGGGAGGTGCCAACGCCGTCCTCCCGGCCGCTATTCCGCCGAGCGCTCGCCCACGAGGTACTTCGAGGTCTCCCACAGGCCGCCGAGGTCGTGGACGTCCCGCTCGAAGCGGGGGACCAGCACCAGCGGGGTGGGGGCGCAGGTCTTTCGCAGCTCCTTGACCGCGGCCGCGTCGTGCTCGGCGAGGCCCTGCAGCTCCTCCAGCGTCCGCTCCACCCGGGCCCGGAGCGGGGCGTCCAGGCTGCGGGCGGCCTCGATGGCCTCGGCGGAGGGCGCGAAGTGCATCCGGTTCACCACCACCGCGGCCACGCCCATCCCGTTCTGGCGCAGCAGGGTGTGGAAGTGGACGGCCTCGTCCAGGCGCTCGCGGGCGGGGGCGGTGACCAGCACGAAGGAGGTCGTCTTCGCGGTCATCATCTGCCGCACCTGCCGGGAGCCTTCACGGAAGGACTCGTTGAGCGAGGAGATGGACTGCATGAAGGAGGCGAGCTCCTGCAGGGTCTCGGTGCCGGTGAACTTGGCCAGCCCCTTCGCCACGTAGTTGGTGCCGAAGTTGAGGAAGCGCAGGCCCAACTTGCCGGCGGCCAGCGCGGGCGTGAGCAGGAACTTCGCCGCGTCGTTGTCGAGGAAGTCGAGGATGCGGTTGGGCGCGTCGAGGAAGTCGAGCGCGTGTGCGGTGGGCGGGGTGTCCAGCACGACCAGCCCGTACCGCGTGCGCTGGCGGAGCTGCACCAGCTTCACCATCGCGATGTACTCCTGCGAGCCCGCCAGCCGGGTGGACAGCGCCTGGTAGAAGCGGCTCTGGAGGATGGCCTCGCGCCGGTCGGGCGGGGCGTGGCGCTCGACGAGCTCGTCCCAGCTCCGCTTCATGTCCAGCATCATCGCGTGCAGCGGCGCCCTGGCAGGGACCTTCGCCTTCGCGAAGACCTCCTCGCCGATGCGGAGCTCCTCGTTGCCCAATTCGCCCAGCCCCAGCGAGTTGGCGAGCCTGCGCGCGGGGTCGATGGTGCAGACCAGCGCCGAGCGGTCCTCGCCCGAGGCGGCCCGGAGCGCGAGGGAGGCGGCCACGGTGGTCTTGCCCACGCCGCCCGCGCCCACGCACACCAGCACCGTCTTCTCCTGCAGCGCGCGCCGGAGGGCGTCCGTTCCGCTCACGGCTTCGCCTCCCACAGGGGCCGCAGGCTCTCCACGAACTGCTCCACGCCCTCGCGGCCGTAGGCGGAGGTGCCGTACAGCCGCGGCACCCGGACGATGGGCAGCCGAAGCTCCCGGGACAGGCGCTCCTCCGCCTCCTCCGAAAAGCCCTCGCGCAGGAAGTGCTGGCGGACCGCGGCCTTCAGGGGCTCCGGGACCGCGTCCACCTCCGCGGCGGTGAACCGCTGCCCGGTGTGCATGTTGAGCACCGCGGCGGAGACCGGGATCTTCACCTCCGTGGTCAGCGCGCGGTGGAGGTCCACCGTCTCGTTCACCGGCATCTCCTCGGGCAGCGAGACGAGCACGGTGCCGGTGATCCCGGGATCCGCGAGCTGCGCGCGCATCTTCTTCGCCTGGGTGGCCATGGGGCCCGGCGGGATCGTCTCCAGCAGCACCTGGGGCACGCTGAGGAAGGCGATGGCGTGGCCGGTGGCCGGCGCGTCCATCACGACGCGCTCGTAGCGGTAGCGTCCGTCCGGCAGCTTCTCGTCGAGGTGGAAGAGCACCTTCCCCAGGATCACCAGCTCCTGCAGGCTGGGGATGAAGCGGAGGAAGTACCGGACGATGCGGTTCTCGAAGACCGTCTTGTAGAGGGTCTCGAAGCGCAGGACCATCAGGCCGTACTCGCGCATGGCCTCGGGCGGCTGCACGTTGACGGCCCAGAGGTTCTTCTCCAGCAGGCGGACCTCGGGGCCGGCCTCCGGACGCCCGAGCAGCCCGCTGATGCGCTCGGTGGCGTTGATCTCGCAGACCAGGGTGCGCTTGCCCTCGCGGGCGGAGGCCAGCGCGAGCGCCGCGGCCACGGTGCTCTTGCCCACGCCGCCCTTGCCGGTGACGATCCACAGCCGCTGCGCCGAGAGCACTCCCATAAGGCGCGGGCACCGTAGGGATGGCCCCCCCACCTGTCAACGCACCTTCTTGACACCCGGAGCGCCCAAAACGATTGTGCGCCGGCCCTTTTCCGGACGGTCCCATGCTCAAGAACAACCCCGTGATGAAGAAGTTGGTGGAGACCGGTGAGGAGCGCGTGGGGAAGCTCGCGCAGCAGCTCCTCTCGAACGAGAAGTTCGTCACCGCCATCCAGTCGATCGTCTCGAAGTCCCTCTCCGCCAAGGGGACGGTGGACAAGAGCCTGAGGGCCGCGCTCTCGGCGATGAACCTGCCGTCCTCGGCGGACATGGAGCAGCTCCGGGCCAAGGTGGAGGAGCTCGAGGGGATGCTGACGTCCATCGAGGAGAAGGTGGACGGGCTCGGCCGGGCGGCGGCGAAGACGACGGCGCGCAAGGGCGGGAGCTAGCGGCCCATGGCCAACGCGCGCAAAGCCCAGCGGCGCATCGCCTTCATCAACGAGAAGGGCGGCACCTGCAAGACCACGCTCGCGGTCAACGTGGCGGCGTGGCTCGCGCGGGAGAAGGGGCTGCGCGTGTTGCTGGTCGACCTCGACACCCAGGGGCACGCCGGCAAGTCGCTCGGGGTGGACGTCCGCGAGGTGAAGCCGCACGTCTTCCACCTGCTCTCGGACGAGGCGGTGCGGTTCGAAGACTGCGTGCAGCCCACTGCCATCGACGGGCTCTTCGTCGTCCCCGCCTACAAGGAGATGAGCGAGTTCCCGGTGGCGGTGGCGAACAGGCCGGACCGCACCCACCTGCTGGCGAAGCGGCTGGACGCGGCGGCGCAGGAGTACGACGCGGTGCTGTTCGACGCGCCGCCGTCGATGGGGCTGACCACGGTGAACATCCTCGTGGCCGCCAGCGAGGTCGTGGTGCCGGTGGCCTTGACCTACCTCTCCCTGGACGGCTGCGCCGAGGTGGTCCAGACGGTGGCCGAGGTGGCGAAGACGCACGGGCGCCCCGAGCTGCGGGTGACCAAGGTCGTCCCCACGCTCTACCGGAAGACAGCGCTGGCGGACGCCATCCACGGCAAGCTGGGGGAGTACTTCCCGGCCGAGCTGTCGCGCACGCCGCTGGGCTTCAACGTGAAGATCGACGAGGCCCAGAGCCACGGGCAGACGATCTGGGAGTACGCGCCGCAGAGCAAGGGCGCGCAGATGCTCGCCGCCATCGCCGAGGAGATCCACGCGGGCGACGCGAAGGCCCGCGCGGCGTAAGGCGTAAGGGAACCGAAGCGGCTCAGCCGTTGTTGCTGCCGCTCCCGCTGCCCTCGTTCCCCTTCTCCTCGAGCCGGGCGATGCGCTGCTCCAGCGCCTCGAGCCGCTCGATGAGCTGCTGCAGGTCCCGCCCGAACGCGGGCAGGCTGCCGGTGACGTTCTCCATCGCGTGGCGGACGCGCTCGTCGAGGCGGCGCTGCCACTCCTCCAGCAGCCGCTGCGGGCTGCGCGCGGCATCCGCGGCGGCGGACGAAGCCGCTCCCGAAGAGGTGCCAGACAGGGCAGCCGCGGAGATGGCCTCTTCGCCCGCGGCAGGGGCAGCGCCCTCACCACCTTCGGCCTCGTCCTCGCGGCGGAGGAGCTTGTCCAGCCGCTGTTCGGCCTCCTCACGGAAGGAGGCGACGCGGGGGGAGACCTCGCGGTTGATGAACTCGGAGATGCTCTCGCCGGGGTGCCGGATGATCTCCCGGAGCACCGAGAGCGGCATGCGGTTCTTCTTCTTCTCCTCCTCGAAGATGATCTGCGCCATCGTGACCGAGGTGAGGTCCTCCTTGGTCTTGTTGTCCACGATCTGGACCTCGACGCCGAGCTTCACCATCTCGGAGATCTCGTCCAGGGTGACGTACCGGCTCTCCACCGTGTCGTAGAGCTTCCGGTTGGTGTACCGCTTGATGACCTTGGGCTCCCGGGAGGGCGAGGGAGGAGGAACGTTGTCGGTGTCGCTCATGGGCCGGATCCGGACGCGCGGCGGGCGAGAGGCCCGTCTTGACGCGATGCAATGCGGAGGGGTTAGCAGAGGGCCGGAGGGCGGGCAAGCATGCCTCCGGGCAGTGCGGGCGCAAACTCACGCCCTCGACACGCTGCGGGTATACTCGGCGTTCGCGGCCCCCGAATGATCGTCAAGTGCGACAAGTGCCAGACCCGGTTCAAGATTCCGGACGAGAAGGTCACCGAGAAGGGGGTGAAGGTCCGGTGCACCCGGTGTCAGCACACCTTCCGGGTGGCGCGCGCACGTCCCGCGGGCGCTGAGGCGGCACCGGCAGGCGGCCTCCCGTGGCCCCAGGCGCCGGCCCCCGCGGTGGAGACCGATCCCTTCGCCAGCTTCGGCATCGTCTCCTCGCACCACGAAAGCGAGGCCACCCGGCCGGGCTTCTTCGCCGCAGGCATCGCGGCCACGCTGCCCACCGGGCAGACGGCGGTCGGCCTCTCCACCAAGAACCTGCTCGACGGCATCCTGCCCGCCACCGCCAGCGGGGTCGCGCCCGGCATCCCGCCTGCCGCCCCCGTCGCGCCCACGGTGCCGTCCCCTTCAGGACCGCCGGCCTTCGATCCTTCGGATCCCTTCGCCGGGATCGACGTCGACACCTCGCCCCGGCCGCTCTCCGATTTCGAGCCCACCTCCCCGCTGGTGCCCGCCTATCGGCCGCCGCCCGAGGCCTTCTCGGCGTCCGACCAGGACCCCTTCTCCCTGCTGGGAGACGCCCCGCCCGCGGCGCCGAAGCCCTTGACCGGCGCCCCTGCCTCCAACGGCGCGGTGCCGCAGGTGCCGGAGCTGCTCGGTGCGCTCCCGCCGCTCGAGGAGGAGGACGTCTTCGGGGTCGCTCCGGATCGGGGGCTCTTCGACATGTCGCACGCCTCGGCGGCGGGAGCATCGCCGGGAGCGCCGGCCGATGCGCTCGGGGACGACTTCGCCGAGGGGCCGCAGCGATCGTTCACGCCGCTGGGGCAGCTCCGTGCGCCCAGGTCGTCCTCCACGACTGCCGCCGGCATCGAACGTCCGGTGAGCAATCCGGAGGAGGCCGGCATCCGTGAGGGGCCGCCTGCACCCGGGCCGGTGCGGAAGGTGGCGGGGCTGGTGGTGAACCTCGCGGTGGCCTCCACGCTGCTGGTGGCGGGCCTCTGGGTGGGGTCGATCTACGTGAACGAGGGCCGGCTGGATGCGGCAGGGCTCTCGTTGGCGCCGCTGCAGTCGCTCTTCACGGCGCCCGCGGAGCTGCGCGCGGTGGACGTCTCCAACGGGCTGTACGACACGCGCTCGGGGCGCCCGCTCTTCTACGTGCGCGGCGAGGTGGAGAACCGCGGCAGCGCGCCCGCCACGGTGAAGGTCCGGGTGGAGATCGTCGACGGCAAGCTGCAGGTGGGCTCGGCCGAGGCGCTGCT
>CAZCWA010000308.1:0-6424 GCA_964502265.1 uncultured Myxococcaceae bacterium
CTTGAGGAAGTCCTCGACCGCCGCGCCCTCCTTCATGAACTCCGGGTTCGAGACCACGTCGAACGGGGCCTTCGCGGTCTCGGCGAGGATCGCCTTCACCTTCTCCGCGGTCCCCACCGGCACGGTGCTCTTGTCGACGACCACGGTGTACTGCGTGATCGCCCGGCCGATCTGCTCCGCGGCCTCGAGCACGTACTGCAGATCGCAGTCGCCGCTCTCTCCCTCGGGCGTCCCCACCGCGATGAAGACGACCTGCGCCCTGGCCACCGCGGGCGCAAGCTCGGTGGTGAAGTTCAGCCGCTTCTTCGCCACGTTCTTGCGGAGGATCTCCTCCAGCCCCGGCTCGTAGATGGGGATGCGGCCCTCGCGCAGCGACTGGATCTTGCCTTCGTCCACGTCGACGCACGTCACCTCGTTGCCCGTGTCAGCAAAGCAGGCGCCCGCAACCAGCCCGACGTACCCCGTACCGACCACCGCGATCTTCACGTCACGACCCTCCCACGAAATCACGCCACGACGCTGCACCGCTTCACGCGGCTACCGGCCTGCGCTGCCCGATGCCCGCTGGCCTGCCTGCCGCTCCCGGGCCTCGCGCAGATGGCCCACCAGCTCCTGCGCCCGGTGCGCCGCGGTGTGCGAAGAGAGGATCTTCGCCCTCGCCCGCGCGCCGATCGCCACCCGCTCGTCCTCGGAGATCTCCCGGAGTGCGCGCAGCGTGTCCGCCGCCGAGCGCGCGAAGACGATCTCGCGGCCCGGCTCGAAGAGCTCCTCGAGGCCCGGCCACACGTCGCTCACCACCGGCACGCCGCACGCCGCCGCCTCGAAGAGCCGCACCGAAGGCGACCAGCCCGCGCGCACCATGTCCGCCCGCGTGACGTTGAGGGTGAAGCGCTGCGCGTTGTACCAACCGCAGTGTCTCGGCGGCGGGAGGTGGTTCTCGCGCGCCACGTTGTCCGGCCACTCGATGTCGTCCGGATACTGCGGCCCCACCACCGCGAACCGGCCCTCCGGCCAACGGCGCGCGGCCTCCAGCATCAGCGCCTCGAGCACCGGCTGCCGGTCCGCGCTCCAGGTTCCGAGATAGCCGAGGTCCCACGAGGGCTCGCACGGCTGGGGCTGGTAGAGCGCCGGGTCCACGCTGCAGTAGAGGGCCCGCGCGGCAGGTGATCCCAGCTCCCGCTCGATCCGCCGCAGCGTGGGGCCGCCGGTGAAGGAGAGGTAGACGTCGTAGCCCGGCACAAGGTCCGGCGAGAGGTACTCGAAGTCCCCGCGCTCGAGCTTCGCCAGCGTGACCGGCGTGTCGATGTCGTAGAAGCCGGTGACGCCGCGCGCGGTCTGCTGCACCCAGCGCCCCACCGCCACGCCGTCGGGCACGTACGAGCCGACGATCACCACGTCCGCATGGCGCACGTCGTCCCCGAAGCGCGCCTGGAGCTCCTCCAGCGATCCATAGAGCGAGGTCCGGCACCACGGCGGCTCCGGCATGTCGCGGTTCTGCGCGTACCAGGGCACGTCCCGCTCGAGGAAGTGCACCCGGTGCCCCAGCGCGTGGAGCTCGCGGACCAGCGCCCGCCAGGTGGTCGCGTGCCCGTTGCCCCACGACGAGGTGATCGACAGCCCGAGGATCACGATGTCCTGCGCCTGCCCCGCGCTCATCGCGTGCCTCCCTGCGCGGCCGCCGTCGGGGCACTCACGCCCAACACCTCCTCCAGGAGCGCCGCCCGGTGCGCGTAGGTGTGCTCCGCGAGCGCGCGCCGGTACGCCGCCTGGCCGATGGCGCGTGCCCGCTCGTCCGTCAACGCCTCCACCTGGGCGGCGACCTCCGCGCCATCGTGCGCGACGAGGATCTCGGTGCCCGGCTCGAAGAAGGTCTCCACGCCCTTGAACGCGTCGGTGATGAGGCACGCGGCGGCGCCGGCGGCCTCGAAGACACGGGTGGCGGGGGAGAAGCCGAAGCGCGCCATGCTGTCGCGGTTGATGTTGAGCACCGCGCGGGGCGTGCAGTTCAGCGCGTTGTGATCGCCGGTGTAGACGTGCCCGAGCCAGCGCACGTTCGCCGGCAGCGCGCGGTCCCCCCAGCCATTGCCGCCGAGGAGGAACCGGCGGGAGGGCAGGCTCTTCGCGGCCCCGAGGAAGAACTCGTCCACGCGCGCCTCGCGATCCGGCAGCCGGTTGCCGAGGAACGCGAGGTCCCCTTCGAAGTCCGCGCGCGCCGGCACCGGGTGGTGCGTCTGCGGATCGAGCGCGTTGTAGATGGGCACGCAGCGCTTCGCGCCGAACTTCCCGTACGCGTCGATCACCGGCTGGCCGCCGCCGTAGGTGAGCACGAGGTCGTAGCGGGGAACGAGCGCGCGGAACGGATCCTCCGGGTCGCTCTCCATGCGCTCCAGCGTGGCCGGCGCGTCCACGTCCCAGAAGGCGACGCGCGTCCGAGGTCCCGCGAGCCGCAGCACTTCCCGCTCGAGCAGCGTGTCGAACACGCCCACGCCCGAGGCCTTCACCACGAGGTCCGCGCCCTTCGCCTGCTCGAGGCAGCGGAGCGCTGCGTCCTCCCGGTTCTCGTAGACCACGACCTTCGCCCACGGCGGGTCCTCCTTCAGGTCCCGGTGCTTCTGCCGGTCGTACGCGTCCGGCTCGTAGAAGGTGACCTGGTGCCCGCGCTCGGCCAGCGCGCGGATGATCCCGCGGTAGTAGGTGGCGGCGCCGTTCCAGTAGGCGGAGACCAGGCTGGAGCCGAAGAAGGCGATGCGAAGACCCTGAGTGCTCATGCGGCGCTCCCGTGCACGTACTTCCGGAACGACTTCGTCGACAGGCCCAGCGAGCGGCAGATGCCGAGCAGCTCCTCCACGCGGTGGGCGCAGGTGTGGCGCGCGCTGATCGCCGCCAGCCCATGCCGCGACAGCTCCGCCCGCAGCGATGCGTCCTCGCGCAGCGCCCGCAGATGGGCGGTCATCTCCTCGCCGTTGCGCGCCACGAGGAAGTCGCGGCCCGGCGTGAAGAGGCCCTCGCTGTCCTCCCACGGCGCGGTGACCAGCGGGATGCCGCACGCGAGCGCTTCGAAGGGGCGGATGGTGGGGATGCCCGGCAGGGCCTTTGCGTACGGACGCCGCGGCACGTGCACGGTGAAGCGCGCGCGCGCGAACGCATCCGGCACCCGGTGGTTGGGCATCCAGCCGCGGAAGGTGATGCCGGCCTCCCGGAGCGCCTGCAGCCCGTGCTCCGGGTAGCGGACGCCGTGAACGCTCGCGCGCAGGCCCAGCGCCTTCACCGGACCGAGGAGGAACTCGTGCAGCTCCGCGGTGCGCTCACCGTCCCCCCAGTTGCCGACCCAGACGAGGTCCTGCGCCACCTCCGCCTCCCGCGGGCGGAACACGCGGGTGTCGGCCGCCTCGTGCCAGGTCCAGGCGCGCTGCGTCCAGCCCTTCTCCAGGTAGAGGTCGCGGATGACGTTGCCGAACGCGAGTACGCCGTCGTAGTGCCGCAGGTCGTACGCGCGCATCGCCGCCTCGTCGGTGACGCTGCGGTGGTGCGTGTCGTGGAAGAGCAGCCGGAAGCTGCCGGACGCCCTTCGCTTCTCGCCCACCGCCTTCACCAGCGCGTGGTCGCTCCACTCGTGGACGATGACGAGGTCCGCGCCATCCAGCGCCCGATCGAGATCGAGCGCACCGGGGACGTACCGCTCCGGACGCACCGCCGGGTAGAGGGTGAGGACCTCCTCGAGCGCCGCCTCCCCCTCCGGCTCCTCCTGGAGGTTCTGCATGCTCCAGGCGTCCTTCGGCTCGTAGACGCGCACGCGGCCGCCGCGGCGGACCAGCTCGGAGACCACCCCACGGAGGAAGTGCGCGTTGCCGTGGTTCCAGTCGGAGAGCAGCGAGTGACAGAAGAGGACGATGTTCATGAGGAGGTCGCGGTGGGGGCTGCAGGCGCGCGCGGCGCACGAAGGTGGGCGTAGTGCTCGAGATACAGCGCTCCCATCCGATCCGCCCGGTAGCGTGACGCCCGCGCGTGCGCGGCGGTGGCCAGTGAACGCAGCCGCGAAGGCGTGTCGATCAACGAGCGGATCGCCTCCCGCAGCGCCCGCGGATCCTCCGGCGGAACGAAGAGCGCGGCCTCCCCCCAGACCTCGCGCAGTGAGGGAATGTCGCCCAGCACCAGCGCACACCCGCGCTGCGCGGCCTCCAGAACGGAGAGGCCGAACGGTTCGTACCGGGCCGGCAGGGCGTAGATCGCCGCGCGGCGCATCTGCTCCGCGAGCTGCAGCGGGCCCAGGCGCCCGAGCGGTTGGAGCCCGGCACCTGCGCCGGGACCCCCAGGCAGCCCGATGCCCGGCCCGCCTGAGGGATGGACCGTCTCGCCCGCCACCCGCACCGGCCACGGCAGGTCATGGGCGATCTCCGCCAGCGCGGCCACGTTCTTCGCCTCGTCCCAGAGCCGCCCGGCGCTGAGGATGAAGGGCTCGCGATCGCGCATCGCGCCCGGCTCGCCGAGCGGCAGCGGCATCCTCTCCCGCGCGTTGTGGATCACCGAGACCTTGCCCGCCGGCAGCGGTCCGTAGTGACGCGCCAGCGCCTCCCGCATCGCGGCCGTGGGCGCCACCACGTGGTCGGCCGCGCGCAGCCCCGCGGTGACCTCCGCGCGATAGCGATCGTATCGCTCCGGCGCGCGCTCACCCTTCACCGCCTCGAACCAGGAGAGCACGCACGAGTGGCCCACCATCAGCACCGGCGCGCCGAAGGGCAGGGGACCGTGGGCGTAGCCGTTGAGGTGCACCACGTCCGGGCGCACCGCCCGCGCAACGTCCAACAGCCATTCGCCCGCCCGGGCCACGTCGTCCCAGGGGTCGTCCATCCACTCGAGCCGGTACGTGCTCTCGAAGAGGCGGACGTTCTGAAGCTCCGAGAGCTCCTGCCGCTGCGCTTCGGACGGCAGCGCGCCCATGGTGCACAGGGCGACCTTCACCCCGTGCCTGCCCAGCGCGGCGCACAGCTCGACCGCGTAGGTCCAGACGCCGCCGACGGCATCGGCGGTCATCAGCACGGAGGGGGCGGAGGGCAGGGGGGACATGTGCATCCCGTCTCTCAGAGGGCGTGGACCTCCGAAGAGGATGCGTCCGTGGCCGGCGCCGTCCGGCGGGCGCGCCCGAGCAGCTCCTCGAGCCAGCCGTGAAGCCGCGCCACACCCTCGGCGACGTCCACCTGCGGCGTCCAGCCGGTGGCGTTCTCGAAGCGCCGGATGTCGGAGACGTAGTAGCGCTGATCGCCCACGCGCCAGTCCTCGAAGGAGGTCTTCGCCCGGTACCCGGTGAGGCCCTCGATGCGCGCGAGCAGCTCCCGCAGGCTCACCGTCCGCGCGGGCCCGCCGCCGATGTTGTAGGCGCGCCCGCCCACCTGATCGATCTGCGCCATGCCCATCCGCATCGCCCGGACGAGGTCGTCCACATAGAGGATGTCCCGCACCTGGCGGCCGTCGCCGTAGAGGGTGATCGGCTGGCCCTGCAGCGCGCGGATGAGGAAGTGGGCGACCCAGCCCTGGTCCTCGTTGCCGAACTGCCGCGGGCCGTAGATGCAGCTCATCCGGAACACCAGCACCTTGAGCCCGAAGCTGCGCGCGTAGTCGAGCACGTACTGATCCGCCGCCCCCTTCGAACAGCCATACGGGCTCTCGAACTCGATCCCGCGCACCTCGGGGATGCCGTGCGCGCGCAGCGTCTCGGAGTCCGGCTCGTACCGCTCGGCGCGCAGCCGCAGCGTCACGTCCTCGAGGCCGCCGTAGACCTTGTTGGTGGAGGTGAAGAGGATGGGGGGCGGCTGCGCCTGGGCCCGCGCCGCCTCCAGTACGTTGAGCGTGCCGCGCGCGTTGACCTCGAAGTCGTGCACCGGATCCAGAAGCGACGTCGTCACCGCCACCTGCGCGGCGAAGTGGAAGATCTCCGCCGCGCCCTCCACCGCCTCGCGCACCGCCCGCGCGTCGCGGATGTCGCCCACGCGCACCTCGAGCAGGCTGCCGTGCCGCTCCTTCAGCCAGCGCAGGTTCCGCTCCACGTTCGTGCGCGAGAGGTTGTCGAAGACGAGGACCCGCCGCCCGCTCTCGCAGAGCGCGTCCGCCACGTTCGAGCCGATGAAGCCCGAGCCCCCGAAGATGACCGTGTGGCCCTCGGGTCGCGGACCCGTGCGCATCACCGCCATCGCGTTGCGCGGCGCCTGCGGCGAGGGCTCGGTGAGCGCGCGCAGCGCAGGCAGGGCCTCCAGCCCGTGCTCCTGCCACAGCCTCCCCAGAAGCCTCGGCGAGCCGTCGTCCCGGAAGAGGCCGAAGGGCGCCACCTCCACCTCCGGGACGTCCCGCGCGCTCCGCCAGAAGATCCGGTCCGCGTCGGTGGAGGCGGCATCGAGGAACTCGACGAGCTGCCTGCGTTCGTCATGGTCCC
>CAZCWA010000309.1:0-6410 GCA_964502265.1 uncultured Myxococcaceae bacterium
AGATCCTGGTGGGTGGCGGCGACGATGCGCACGTCCACCTTGCGCGAGCCGTCCGCGCCCACCGGCCGGATCTCTCCGTCCTCGAGCACCCGCAGGAGCCGCGACTGGAGGTCCGGCGGCATGTCGCCGATCTCGTCGAGGAACAGGGTGCCGCCGTCCGCCTCGACGAAGAGCCCGCGCCGCGCGGTGGTGGCGCCGGTGAACGCGCCCTTCACGTGGCCGAAGAGTTCCGACTCGAGCAGCGCCGCGGGAAGCGCGGTGCAGTTGACCGCCACGAAGGGGCCGTCGCGGCGGTGGCCTTCGGAGTGGACCGCGCGCGCCACCAGCTCCTTGCCCGAGCCGCTCTCCCCGCGCACCAGCACCGGCACGTCCGCCTGGGCGATGCGCTCCACCAGATCGTAGACCTGCCGAATGGCGGCCCCGCGGCCGACCATCTGGGCGAACCCCTTCCGCGCCGGATCCCGCTGCCGCAAGGTCCGGTTCTCCGCCCGGACCCGCCTGTCCTCCAGCGCGCGGCGGACGAAGAGGAGCACCTCGTCCAACCGGAAGGGCTTGGTGAGGTAGTGGAAGGCGCCGCGCTTCATCGCCTCCACCGCGGTCTCCACCGCGCCGAACGCGGTCATCAGGATCACCGGGGTGTGGGGATCGATCGCGTGCACGCCGGCGAGCACGTCCATCCCGTCCACGCCCTCCATGCGCAGGTCGGTGACGACCAGATCGAACAGGCCCTCCCGCGCGCGGCGCAGGGCGTCTTCGCCCCCGGAGGCGACCTCCACCTCGAACCCGTGATCGCCGAGCTGATCGGCCAGCAGCCGGCCCATCTCGACGTGGTCGTCCACCACCAGGATCCGCTCACGCGACGGCATTGCGCTCCTCGTTCGCCGGCTGCGCCACCGGCCACCACAGGGTGAACTCGGTGCCGTGGCCCGCCGTGCTGTGCAGCTCCAGCTCCGCGCCATGGTTCCGCGCAATCTGCTGCACGATCGTCAGGCCGAGCCCTGTACCGCTTCCGCGCTTCTTGGTGGTGAAGAACGGATCGAACACCTGGTTCTGGCGCTCGGCGGGGATGCCGCAGCCGTCGTCCTTCACCCGGAGCGCCACCCGCCGTCCGCCCGGCTCGGCCTCGGCGGTGACCCGGATGCGCGCGCCGGGGCCGCAGGCGTCGAAGGCGTTCATCACCAGGTTCACCAGCACCTGCTGGAGCTGATCCGGATCCGCCGCCAGCGAGGGGAGATCCCCGGGCGCGTGGACCGAGAGCGTCATCCTCCGACGCTCCGCCTCGAGCCGCAGCAGCTCTTCGAGCGCCCTCAGCGCAGGTTCGGGAGGGAGGCGCCTGGCCTGCGGAGGCTGGATGCGCGCGAAGTCGAGGAGCTGCCGGATGGTCCGGCTCACCCGATCGATCTGATCGATGATCACCGCGATCCCGGAGGCGTGCGGGCTGTCCGCACCGAGCTTTCCGCCCAGGTACTCGGCGCGCCCCCGGACCACGCCCAGCGGCGTGCCGATCTCGTGCGCGATGCCGGCGGCGAGCACGCCCACCGTGGCCAGCTTCTCCGCGCGCAGGAGCTGCGACTCGAGCGCCTCGAGGTTGGAGAGGTCCTCGATCACCAGCAGCGCGCGCACCTCCGGATCGGGGTGGTCCATCGGCACCGCGTGGAGGTTGTAGCGGCCCGCCTCGCCGAACAGCGACAGCTCCTCGCCCACGAGGTAGCGCGGCCGCCTCTGCGCGCAGGCCTGCTCGACCAGCGCCTGCACCCGCGCGATGACCTCGGGAGATGCGGCGGGGAGGGCCTTTGCCAGGCTGCGTCCGACCGCGGCCTCTCCGAGCCGCGCGCGCAACGGCGCGTTGAGCGCGGTCACGAGGCCGTCCGTGCCCAGCGCGAGCACGCCGGTGGGGATGTGGTCGAGGATCTTCTGGCTCTTCTCGTGGAGGTGCGAAAGCCGCGCCGCGTGCCGCCGGCTCTCGCTCAAGGCCACCGCCCGGCGCGACGCGAGCAGCACCCAGCCACCGAAGGCGGCCAGCAGCAGCACCACCAGGGCGGTGGCGATGGACAGCCGGGCCACCACCGCGCGCTCCACCTGACGAAGCTGGCTGAGCGAGCTCAGGGTGGCCACCGTCCACGGCGCACCACCGGACGGGCGAACCACCGCCACCACCGTGACCACCGCCTCCGGACCGAGGCCCAGCGCTTCGGATTCGCGCGCGCCCAGCCGCGAGGTGCCCGCTTCGCCCGCTCGCATCTGGCGCACCAGCGCGGAGAACCCGGGCAGCTTCAGGTGTCCGCGGTCGAGCGCGACGACGGCATGGGCCAGGCCGGGTTCGGTGGCGGGCGTGGGGCGTCCCCAGGCGCCGAGCACCAGCAGGTGGGAGCTGGTGCCGGTGGTGATGAGCCGCAGCGACTCGAAGTACGGCTCGAGGTCCACCAGCACCGCCACCGCGCGCCGCGGCGCCTTGTCATCGGTGGGGAGTCGGGTGGCGAAGACGCGCAGCCAGCCCCGCTCGAGGAAGGCGGGCGAGGTCTCCAGCGCGCCAGGCTCCCGGTCGAGCGCGCGCAGCGCGGTGTGGCGAAGGAGCCGGGTGGCCTCTGTCTCGGTGAACGCGCCGCCGGGGTCCGAGACGTAGAGCTCGCGGCGGCCCATGGGATCGAACACCGCCACCGCCTTGTAGGGGCTCACCACCTGGAGGAGCGCGCGCACCTCGCGCGTGTGCTCGCCCGGGTTGCCGGTGGCCAGCAGCTCCGAGGTGAAGCGCAGGTCTTCACCGATCCGGTCCAGCTCGAGGGTGATGTTCCGGACCGCCTCGTCCACCTGCCGGGTGCGCTCGCGCTCGAACTGCTCGAAGAGCCGCGCGCGGTCTCCCTGCACCAGGCGGTACGCGCCCGCCAGCACCGCGCCCACCGCGAACACCAGCAGCACGAGAAAGAGGAGGGTGGCGCGCGACATCGGCCGCGGGACTCTAGACCGACAGGTGTGAGGCGGCGATCGCTTGCGGAGCTCCCGGTTGCGCTCGCCCGCCCGTCAGCCCGGCGCGGGGCCGGAGGAGGGCGCCTTCATGGGCGTTGCCAGCTTCGGAGCGAGCCGGAGGATGACGGAGCCTGAGACTGCTGCGAGCAGCGAGCCCACCAGGATGCCGAGCTTGGCCTGCTCCAGCGTCTGCGGGTCGCCGGCGAAGGCGAGGTTCGCCACGAAGAGGGCGACGGTGAAGCCAATGCCGGCCACCACGCTCACGCCCCAGAGTTGGTGGCGGGTGCCGCCGGTGGGCATGGGCGCGACCCCGAAGCGAACCGCGGTCCAGGTGAAGGCGAAGATGCCGAGCTGCTTGCCGATGAAGAGCCCGAGCGCGATCCCGAGCGGCACCGGCGAGAGCAGGTCCGACAGGCTCATGGCGCGCACGTCCACGCCGGCATTGGAGAGCGCGAAGACGGGGACGATGAAGAACGCCACCGGCGCGTGCAGCGCGTGGAGGAACCGGTTGAGCGGCGGCTCCAGCTCACCGAGCCGCGACTGGATGGCGACCAGCTCCTCGTTGGACAGGCGCTCCTCGCGCGAGCGGCCCGCGAGTTCGCCCAGGTACCGGTGCAGCGAGGAGAGGACCTCGGTGCCGGGCACCTTCTGCCGCGCGGGGACCATCAGCCCGAGGATGACCCCGGAGATGGTGGCGTGGATGCCGGCGTGGTGCACCGCGTACCAGAGCGTGGCGCCGACGAGGAGCCACCAGACGCCGCGCCGGACATTCAGACGGCCCATGGCGAAGAGCACCGCGCTGATCCCCGCGGCGAGGAGCAGCCACTCGAGCTGGATGCCGCTTCCATAGAAGAGGGCGATGACGAGGATGCCGCCCATGTCGTCGAAGATCGCCAGCGCGGTGAGGAAGACGATCATCGCGAACGAGACCCGCGCCTTGAGCAGCGTCACCACGCCGATGGCGAAGGCGATGTCGGTGGCCATGGGGATGGCCCAGCCCTTCATCGCCGGCGTGCCCCAGTTGAGCAGCGAGTAGATCCCCGCCGGGACGATCATGCCGGCCACCGCGGCCACCGCCGGCAGCAGCGCGCGATCGACCGAGCGCAACTCGCCCACGGAGAGCTCGCGTTTGATCTCCATGCCGACGACGAAGAAGAAGATCGTCATCAGGCCATCGTTGATGAGCTGGTGCAGCGTGAAGTGCGCCTGCAGCGGCCCCAGCGCGAGATCGATGGGAAGCTCGAAGAGGTGCCGGTAGACGTCGCCCCACGGCGAGTTCGCCCAGAGGATGGCGACCAGCGCTCCGCACAACATCAGAACGCCGCCTGCAGCCTCGAAGTGCAGGAAGGCGTGGATGGGCCGCAGCAGCTTCGCGAACAGTTGCCTGATGGGGGGCCTCCGAACGGCGCGGATGATTGGCACGCGGTCCGAAAACCGGCAAGCGCGCGACCGGTTTCGTTTGCGCGCCAAAAAGGCCGCGCTTACAAGCCAGCGCCATGTCCCGGCTCGTTCTTCACCACGTGCTGGTCGCCTGCGGACTCTTCGCGCTCTGGGTGGTGCTCTCCGGGATGTTGGACGCGTTCCATCTCATCCTCGGCGCGCTGTCCTCGATCGCTGTCTCGTTGCTGTCGGCGCGCCGCCTCTATACCGAGCTCCGGTACGACGGCGGGCGCGTGGAGCGGCAGTGGCTCTCCTTCCTGCCCTGGCACCGCGTCCTCTTCTTCTTCGTGACGCTGGGTTGGGAGATCGTGAAGAGCAACCTCGCGGTGACGAAGAAGGTGCTGGGGCCCATCTCCAACCTGCAGCCGCAGGTGTTCGATCTCGATCCGGACCTGCACAGCGAGCTGGCGAGGGTCTCGCTCGCGTACTCGGTGATCATCACGCCGGGCACGACCATCCTGGACGTGACGCCGGAGGGGCACTTCATCGTGCACGCGCTGGACGATGGCGCCGCGCGGGACGTGCGCGAGGGGCCGCTGCAGCCGGAGGTCGCCCGCGTCTTCGAGCCGCCCGGGTTCCGGGACGATCCCCGGCGGAGGGTGCGGCGATGATGGGCCAGATCTATCTGGTCACCGCGATCATCCTGGCGCTGCTGCTGCTCTCTCCGCTGTGGCGCATCGTCCGCGGGCCTACGGTCTTCGACCGGCTGCTCGGTGCCTCGGTGCTGGGGACGAAGACGGTGGTGCTCCTCCTGCTGATGGGCGAGGCCAACGGGCGGCTGGACATGTACGTGGACATCTCGCTCGGCTACGGGCTCGCGCTGCTCGGCGGGACGCTGGTGGCGGCGAAGTACCTCGAGCACAGCGGCCGTGAGCAAGGCAACGGCAACGGCGGCGGTCAGGTCCCGAGAGGCGAGGCGCTCAAGGCGGGTCCTTCGACGCGGAAGGGGAGGAAGCGGTGAGCGCGCGGGAGATCGTTGCGCTCATCCTGCTGGTGCCCGGGGTGTTCGTGCTGCTGCTCGGATCGGTGGGGCTGGTGCGCTTCCCGGACTTCTACACGCGCCTGCATCCGGCGGGGAAGAGCGAGACCATGGGCGCGTCCCTGGTGGTGCTCTCGCTGGCCGTCCACGAGGGCTTCGACTTCGTGGCGCTGAAGGTGCTGCTGGTGCAGGTCTTCATCTACTTCGGCAACCCGGCCGCGACCGCCGCCATGGGGCGTGCGGCTTGGCGCGCGGGGCTGAGGCCCTTCACCGGTGCCGTGCCCCGGCACGACGACGCGGTGAGGGCGGGGGCGGGCATCGAGGGTTTCGGAGAGGGACCGGGCACCGAGCTGCCGGAGGACGAGGAATGATCTGGCTGCTCGACGTGCTGCTGATGCCCATCCTGGTGATCACCGCGATCACCGCGCTGCACCTGCGGGATCTCGCGGCGGCGACGATCGCCTTCAGCGCCTTCAGCTTCTTCGCCTGCATCGTCTACGCGTCTTTGGCCTCCGTGGACGTGGCCTTCACCGAGGCGATGATCGGCGCGGGCATCACCTCGGTGGTCTTCCTCACCGCGCTGTACCGGACGAAGCGGGAGAGCCGATGAAGTGGAGCGCCCTGATCATCCTCCTCTTCGCGGGCGCGCTGCTCGTGTACAGCGCGCCGGCCCTTCCGGATCTCGGAGAGGTCGACGCGCCGCAGCAGACCCACGTGTCGCCGCGCTACATCACCCAGGGGCCGGAGGAGACCGGCGCGCCCAACATGGTGACCGGGGTGATCGCGGACTACCGCGCGTTCGACACGCTCTTCGAGGGCGTGGTGATCCTCGTCGCAGGGCTGGCCACCGCGCTCATCCTCTGGCCGAAGCATCGGGAGGCGCGTCGATGATCCGGCCCTACAACAGCGCGGTGCTGCTCTTCGCGGCGCGGGTCCAGGCGCCGCTGCTGCAGCTCTATGGGCTCTATGTGCTCGCGCACGGCCACTACAGCCCCGGGGGCGGGTTCCAGGCGGGCGCCGCCCTCGC
>CAZCWA010000310.1:0-2703 GCA_964502265.1 uncultured Myxococcaceae bacterium
TGCCCTGCATGGTGGTGATCTCCGGGTAGGTGATCCCCAGCCGGCAGCCGCGGTGGCCGAGCATCGGGTTCTGCTCGTGCAGCGACTCGACCTCGCCGAGCAGCGCCCGGAGCCGCCCCAGCCGCGTCCCCTTCAACATCCCGGCGGGGTCACCGCGCTGGAGCTGCGCGTCGATCTCCATCATCCGCGCCCGCTTCGGCCGGACGCCGGGCGTGGACAGCTCGATCACCGCCCGCCGCAGCTCCCCGCGCGAGGGCAGAAACTCGTGCAGCGGCGGATCGAGCGTGCGCACGGTGATGGGGTGGCCGTCCATCGCCTTGAACAGGGCGTAGAAGTCGCGGCGCTGCAGCCGCTCGAGACGCGAGAGCGCACCCCGGTACGCGGCCACGTGCGGCCCCCAGGTCTCCTTCGCCTTCCGCAGCTCCCCGCGCAGCGCCTCCGTTCCGAGACGGCGAGTACGCGCCTCCAGTGCCTCGAGCTTGACGATGCCCTCGCGGCCGCGGCGTGCGGAGAGGATCATCTGCACCACGTGGGGGAGGCGGTCCTCGGCGAAGAACATGTGCTCGGTGCGGCACAGGCCCACGCCGCGGGCCCCGAACGAGAGCGCCACACGGGCGTCCGCCGGCTGGTCTGCGTTGGCGCGCACGCCCATCGTCCGGAACTTGTCCGCCAGCCGCATCATCCGGTTGAACACGTAGAAGGTCCGGCTCTTCGCGGGCGACAGCCGGCCGGTGACCACCCGCACCACCTCCGGATCCACCGTGGGCACCCTCCCCGGCAGGACCTCGCCGGTGGTGCCGTCCAGAGACAGCCAGTCGCCCTCCTTCAGCGTCCGGCCGTCCACCCGCACCGTGCGCGCGTGCTCGTCCACCCCGAGCGCGCTGCAGCCCACCACGCACGGCCGCCCGAGCTGCCGCCCCACCACCGCCGCGTGCGAGGTCATCCCCCCGGTGGCGGTGAGGATGCCCCTGGCGGCGATCATCCCGTGCACGTCGTCCGGCACCGTCTCGTTGCGCACCAGCAGCACCGGCTCCCCCTCGTGCGCCCATGCCACCGCCGCGTTGGCGGTGAAGACGATGCGACCTGTCGCCGCGCCCGGTCCCGCCGCCAGCCCCTTCGCGATCGCCCGGGTGTCCTTGCGCGCCTTCGGATCGAACTCCGGGTGCAGGAGCTGATCGAGCGAGGCCGGATCCACCGCCATCACCGCCTCGCGCTCGCTGAGCAGCCCCTCGTCCATCAGGTCCGAGGCCCACTTCAAGGCCGCCCGCGCGGTGCTCTTCCCGTTGCGCGTCTGCAGCAGGTAGAGCCTGCCCTCCTCCACCGTGAACTCGAAGTCCTGCGGCCAGCGGTAGTGCTGCTCGAGCCGGGTGGTGAGGCGCTCGAGCTCGGCGTACGCCTCGGGGACCAGCGCCGCCATCTGCTCGATGGGCAAGGGCGTGCGGATGCCGGCCACCACGTCCTCTCCCTGCGCATTGGGGAGGAACTCGCCGTAGAAGACCTTCTCCCCCGTTCCCGGATCGCGGGTGAAGCCCACCCCGGTGGCGGACGATTCGCCCATGTTCCCGAACACCATCGCCTGCACGTTCACCGCCGTCCCCAGATCGTCGGGGATGTGGAACTGGCGGCGGTACTGCACCGCGCGCTCCCCGTTCCAGGAGCGGAAGACCGCGTCCCTCGCCAGCGAGAGCTGCTCGGTCACGTCCTGCGGAAAGTCGCGCTGCGTGTGCCGGGTGAAGAGCTTCTGGAAGGCCGGCACCACCTCGCGCTCGAGCACCTCGGCGGTGAAGTCCAGGTCCGAGCGGTACGCGTGCCTGCGCTTGATGCGCACAAGCTCGTCTTCGAAGGCGGAGCGCTCAGCCCCCAGCGCGATGCAGCCGAGCATCTCGATGAAGCGGCGGTAGGCGTCGAAGGCGAAGCGGCGGTTGCCGGTCTTCTCGGCCAGCCCCTCCACCGTCTCGTCGTTGAGCCCGAGGTTCAGGAGCGTGTCCATCATCCCCGGCATGGAGATCTCCGCGCCCGAGCGCACCGAGACCAGCAGCGGGTTGACCGGATCCCCGAGCCGCTTTCCCGCGCGCTGCTCGAGCAGGTGGAGCGCCCGGGTGATCTCGCGCTCGACGTCCCGCGGGACCCGGCCCTCGGCGCTGAAGCGCAGACAGACCGGCGCGCCGATGGTGAAGCCCGGTGGCACCGGCAGCCCGATGCGCGTCATCTCCGCAAGCCCTGCGCCCTTCCCGCCGAGGATCGCCTTCATCGTCCTGTCGCCGTCCGCTTCTCCGTCACCGAACGAGAAGACGGACTTCGACGGGCCGGTTTCCTTCGCGCGCAGCATCGGCGGACCTTTCAGAGGGAGCCACACGCGGTGATGGACACCGCGAGGCGATGGCGGGAGTCGTCCGGCGCGCCGCGGCTGGCCGAGCGTCCGCGAGTCGAACGCATGGGGCGAAAGACACCGTCGACCGCCGGGCAGCGGCGGCTCACTTTCCCACGCGGTGGCCGGGTATCGCAGGACCCACCAGGCCCCCTGACCCGGGCTTCGCGCGGGGGCACCGGAGGCGGACGACCGGCGGGAGGTCGGGCCCCGGACTTGCACCGCAGTCAGGCAGATGGATGCGTCCAGCGAGCGCTACGCGAAGTCGGTCGGGGAGTCCCCCGTCACGCCCTCCGGCGCGAACGAGCTGGAGGCGCTGAGGCGGCACGAGGAGG
>CAZCWA010000310.1:2803-4065 GCA_964502265.1 uncultured Myxococcaceae bacterium
CCCGTCACGCCCTCCGGCGCGAACGAGCTGGAGGCGCTGAGGCGGCACGAGGAGGCCAGGCGGAAGCGGACGAGCCTCACGTGGTGCGCGGTCCTGTTGATCGTCCTCTCCTTCACCGACGTGCCGATGTCGCCCGGGACGGTGGCGATCCGCCTGGGCATCGCGGCGCTCGCGGCGGCGGCCGGTCTGAATTGGGAGCGCGTCGCCGCCCGGTGGCCGGTGGCGGTGCCGGTGACGCTGACGGCGGCGATGCACGGAGGCTACCTCGGCCTGGTGCTCCTCACCGGCGGCCTGCACGGCATGAACTTCTCCTGGAGCATCGTCGTGCCGCTGGCGTGCGTGGTGATCGTCCCCATCCGCGCCGTCCCGCTGTTGATCATCTCCGTCCTCTATGCGGTCGGCTGCCTGTGGGCCGCGCACGTGGACGGCCTGGCGGGCGAGGCGCTCTACGGCGTGGCCTCGGACTACCTCGCCTCCATCGCCGTGGCCGTGTTTGGCGCGCACCAGTTCCGGGCGATGAACGAGGGCGAGACGCGGGTGCTCGCCTCGCTGCAGAACGTGCAGACCCGCGCGGTGGAGTCCGAGCGGATGGCGGTGGTGGGACGGCTCGCCGCCGGCGTGGCGCACGAGATCAACAACCCGCTCGCGTTCGTGAAGGCCAACGTCTCCTGCCTCGCCGAGGAGCTCGAGGACCGGTCGCTCGGAGAGGACGAGCTGCGTCAGATCGCGCAGGAGACGCAGGTGGGCCTGCAGCGCATCGAGTCGATCGTGGCGGACCTCAAGGGATTCGCGCGCGACACCCCGCTCTCCCGGTCTTCGTTCGACCTCTCGGACGCGGTCACCGAGGCGATGCGGATGACGCGCCTGCGCACGGAGGACGTGGCGAACGTCGAGGTGGTGCTGCCGGAGGGGCTCCCCGCGGTCGAGGGAGACCGGCGGCGGCTCGTCCAGGTGCTGGTGAACCTGCTCGTCAATGCGGCCGAGGTGCTCGAGCCGGCTGCGCGGAAGGACGGCACCCACGGCCGGATCCTGCTCCGGGTGCGCCTGATCGCCGGACCTTCCAACGGCGCGGGAAACGAAGGAAGGGCTGCACCTGCGCGCCTGTCGCTGACGGTTCACGACAGCGGGCCGGGCATCGCGCCGCAGCACCTCGCCCAGATGTTCACGCCCTTCTTCACCACCAAGCCGGTCGGCAAGGGAACGGGCCTGGGCCTCGCGCTCTCGCGCAGCTACATGGAGCAGATGGGCGGCCGGCTCGACGC
>CAZCWA010000310.1:4165-6399 GCA_964502265.1 uncultured Myxococcaceae bacterium
TCGGCATGTTCCGCGGCCCCTGCTGCGGCTGCCCCTGCTGCGGCTGGCCGCTCCCCGCCTGGGTGCCGCTCTGGTGACCGCCCTGGTTGCTGCCCTTGCTCATGGTCTCTCCTGACGTGTGCGCACCGGCAGAACCGGTGCGGGGCCAGAATTAGGGACCGCGCACGCCGGCCGCCTCGCACGCGGGGGCAGCCGCCCTGCGGATGGAGAGGCCGCGCCTAACCCTGCTCCACCGGCTCCCGGTGTTCCAGCCGCGCCATCGGCCTCGAGGTCAGGCGGAAGAACCGCAGCATCAGCGCCGCCGCGACCACCGTCAGCCCGGCGGCGAGGCCCCACCAGATCCCCACGATGCCCAGCCCGAGCACCTCCGCGCACAGAAGCGCCACCGGCAGCCCGATGAGCCAGTGCCCCAGCAGGTTGGCCACGAAGGCGAACCGCGTGTCGCCCGCGCCCCGGAGGATGCCCGCGCCCACCGCCTGCAGTCCGTCCGAGAGCTGGAAGGCCGCCGCCACCGCCAGCAGCGGGACCGCGATCCGGATCACCTCCGGCACGTCGGTCAGCATCCGCACCAGCGGACCCGGCACCAGCAGGAACGCCAGCGCGCCCACGCTCATCACCATCGTCCCCGCCTGCACCGCCGCCTTCCCCGCCCGCCGCGCGTCGAGGTGGCTGCCTGCGCCCACCGCGTGTCCCACCATCACCGAGCCTGCGCTCCCCACCCCCACCGCCGCGCAGAACGAGAGGGACGCCAGCGAGAGCGCCACCTGGTGCGCCGCGGCCAGCTCCGCGCCCATCCTTGCGGCCAGAAGGCCGGCCAGCGCGAACACGCCCACCTCGGCGCCCATCTGCAGGCCCACCGGCATCCCCACCCGGAGCGCCCGCAGCATCTTCGCCGGCTCCGGGCGCTTCGGGACCGCCGCCGCCGTGCCGCCGCCGGGCGCAGCGGGCACCCGCATCAGCCGGATCCCCACCCCGAGGATGGACACCTGGAGCACGGTGCAGGTCACGGTGGCCAGCGCCACGCCGGCCGCCCCGAGCGGCGGGAAGAGGCCCTCCACCCCGAGCACGAGGAACCAGTCGAGCCCGAGGTTGGCGATGTTGGCGACGACGATGGAGATCACCAGCGGCCGCGTGACCCGGTTCGCCTGCAGGTAGGCCTTCTGCGCGGAGAAGAGCAGCATCGGCACCAGCGCCGGCAGCCGCACCAGCGCGTAGGTGCGCGCGTCCCTCGCCACCTCAGGCACCACGCCCACCGATTCGAGGAGGAGCGCGGCGGCGACGATCGGCACCGCCAGCACCGCCGAGGCGAACACCGCCAGCCACACGCCCTGCCAGAGCACCGCCCGCGCGCGCTGCGGCTGCCCGGCCCCCAGCGCCTGCGACACCAGCGGGTCGAGCCCCATCATCGCGCCGATGCCGAAGACCGAGACCGCGAAGAACAGCCCGTTGCCCAGCCCCACCGCCGCCAGCGGCACCGGCCCCAGCCTGCCGACCACCGCCACGTCGACGAAGCCCATCAGCACCATGCCCACCTGGGCGAGCGCCAGAGGCACCGCCAGCCGCACCAGTGACTTGAGCTCGGACATGGAGGAGGGAGGGTGCAAACGACGAAGGCCCCACCCTCGCGAGTGGGGCCCTCTGGTGAGCCGGATGTCGGGATTGAACCGACGACCTGCTGATTACGAATCAGCTGCTCTGCCACTGAGCTAATCCGGCGGGGCAAAGCGAAGCGCGCGGGCAAGTACCACAGCCCCCGCGGACCGTAAAGCGCCGACCGCGTCCCTTCCGAAAAACCTCCGCGACCCTCGCAAAAACTGCGCGACGCGATGCGCTAACCGTTGATTCTCAAAGGATTTTCCAGCCGAGGGTGCGTTGACCCGCGCATCGGGACGTGTCATTAGGGCCCGCCATGTCCTCCTCCTCCGAAGAGAATTTCATGAGGGTCCCGGCGCCCCAGCCTCGCCGGACGCTGTACACCGAGGCGATGGAGATCTTCCATCGCGCCGCGGACCTCATCGGTCTCGACAAGCGCGTGCGCCTCGAGCTCGAAGAGCCCGACTACGAGCACATCTTCTACGTCACCGCGAAGCTGAAGGATCGCCTGGTGCCGGTCTCCGAGAAGGAGGCGGCTCAGCTCGGCGATCTGCCGGTGACGCAGGTGCGTGACGCCCACGGCCTCGAGCGGCTGGCGGACGGGAAGATCATCCTCAATGGGCGGGCGCTGCTCGGCTCGG
>CAZCWA010000311.1:0-6371 GCA_964502265.1 uncultured Myxococcaceae bacterium
TCCACTTCTGGTCCCTGGTCTTCATCTACATCTGGGCCGGGCCGCACCACCTGCTCCACACCGCGCTGCCCGAGTGGGCGCAGTCGCTGGGGATGATCTTCAGCGTGATGCTGCTCGCGCCGTCGTGGGGCGGCATGCTCAACGGCCTGCTCACGCTCAAGGGCGCGTGGAACAAGGTCCGCCAGGAGCCGGTGCTCAAGTTCTTCGTGGCCGGCGTCACCTTCTACGGGATGGCCACGTTCGAGGGCCCGCTGCTCTCGATCAAGAGCGTCTCCGCGCTCGCCCACTACACCGACTGGATCGTGGGCCACGTGCACGCCGGCGCGCTCGGCTGGAACGGGTTCATGGCCGCCGGCATGTTCTATTGGCTGGTGCCGAAGCTGTACGGGACGAAGCTGCACTCCACCCGCGCGGCGGATGCGCACTTCTGGATCGGCACCATCGGCATCCTGCTCTACGTGGTGTCGATGTGGGTCTCCGGCGTGACCCAGGGCCTGATGTGGAAGGCCACCGCCGCGGACGGCACGCTGCTCTACCCGAACTTCGTCGAGACGCTGCTCGCCATCCGGCCCATGTACATCGTGCGCCTCGTGGGCGGCTCGATGTTCCTGCTCGGCTTCGTGCTGATGGCGTGGAACCTCTACAAGACCGCGCGCGCCGGCAAGGCCGTGGACGGCGAGACCACCGTGGTCGTCGAGCGCGAGGAGGAGGACGTCCCCTTCACCGTCTCCCCGCGCCCGGTCTGGGTGCAGATCCTCACCGGCCGGCCGCTCATCTTCGCGGTGGCGATCCTCGTGCCCACCCTGCTGCTCGGCTGGGGCTCGCCGGTCCGCGCGGTGGTGCTGATGGTGATCATCGCGGGCCTGGGCGAACTGGCCTACCTGCTCGCGCGGCGGGACCAGCGGCTGGGCAAGCCGTCGTGGTTCGCGCTGGTGGAGCGCCGGCCGCTGGCCTTCACCGTGCTCACCCTCATCGCGGTGTTGATCGGCGGGGTGGCGGAGCTTCTGCCCACGGTGATGATCCGCCAGGCGGTGCCGAGGACCGGTGAAGCGCAGCTCGCGTACTCGCCGCTGGAGCTGGAGGGCCGCGACCTCTACATCAAGGAGGGCTGCTACAACTGCCACTCGCAGATGATCCGGCCGTTCGTGCACGAGACGCAGCGCTACGGCGCCGTCTCCCGCGCGGAGGAGTTCATCTACGACCACCCCTTCCAGTGGGGCTCCAAGCGCACCGGGCCCGACCTGCACCGGCTCGGCGGCAAGTACCCGGACCTCTGGCACTACGCGCACCTGATGGATCCGCGCGCGACCTCGCCGGGTTCCAACATGCCCGCGTACAAGTGGCTCGCCGAGCGCACCGTCGATCCGAAGACCGCCACCGCCAAGCTCTCGCTGATGCAGACGCTGGGCGTGCCGTACTCGAACTGGGACATCGACACCGCGCCGCAGCGCTACCAGCGGCAGGGCGAGCGGATCGCTGCCGGCCTCAAGGAGCAGGGCATCGACGTCCGCTGGGACAGCGAGATGGTGGCGATGATCGGCTACCTGCAGCGGCTCGGGCGGGGACCGCAGGACGGACCGCAGCCGGACCAGGCGCCGCCGTCGCCTTCGCCGGAGAAGCCCACCCTCACGCTCGGCGCGGCGGACCTGCCCGCTCAGACGGACGGGGAGGCGAACTGATGTACCGCACGTTCTTCGAAGGAATGAGCCTGGCCGAGCTGCCGATCTTCGCGCTCGTCCTCTTCGTGTCGCTGTTCGTCGTGGTGGTGGTGCGGACCTTCGTGCTCCGCCGCAGCCGCGACTTCGATCGCCTCGCGGCGATGCCCCTGGGAGACCGTGATGAGTGAGCCTGCGAAGAAGGGTCACAACCCGGACGTGAAGCACGTCTTCGACGACATCGAGGAGCTGGACAACCGGCTCCCCAACTGGTGGCTGGGGATCCTCTGGGGCTCCATCCTCTTCGCCTTCGGGTACTGGTTCTACTACCACCCCGGCGGGTTCGGTCCGTCGCAGGCCGCGGTCTACGAACAGGAGCTCGCCGCGCTCAACGCGAAGCGCGAGGCGCAGAAGCAGGAGGCGCTGGCGAAGCTCGGTGACCGCGATCCGTTCGAGGCGCTGCGCGAGGACCCGGACGCCATGGCCCAGGCGGCCGAGGTCTACGCCCAGACCTGCGCGGCCTGCCATGGGCCGGAGGGCGGCGGGCTCATCGGCCCCAACCTCACCGACGGGCACTACCTCCACGGCAAGGACGCAAGGCAGGTCCACGAGATCATCGCCACCGGCGTGGTGGAGAAGGGCATGCCCGGCTGGGAGCCGGTGCTCGGTGCCGAGAAGGTGAACCAGCTCACCGCCTTCGTGGTCGCCATGCAGGGGAAGAACGTCCCCGGCAAGGAGCCGCAGGGCGAGCTGATCGAGTAACGAGATGAACCGGCCCGACATCGGGAAGCTGTCCACCGTCCGGGACGATGGCGGGCGGGTGGCGATCCATCCGGCGGACGTGCGCGGGAAGTTCATCCGCGCGCGGTACGTGTTCTTCGCGGTGCTGCTGGCGATCTACATCGCGCTGCCGCTGGTGAAGGTGAACGGGCGGCCGCTGGTGCACCTCGACGTCGCGAGCCGCCGCTTCTACCTCTTCGGCGACACCTTCAACGCGCAGGACTTCTGGATCGTCCTCTTCCTGCTGACCACGTTCGCGTTCGGGCTGTTCTTCGTCACCACCTGGGTGGGCCGGGTGTGGTGCGGCTGGGCGTGCCCGCAGACCGTGTTCCTGGAGGGCGTGTTCCGGCCCATCGAGCGCTTCTTCGACGGGCCTCGGGAGAAGCGCCTGCGCGCGCAGAAGGCGCGGTGGACGTTCCCGCGTGCCGCGCGCGCGGTGGGCAAACACGCGACGTACCTCGCCGCCGCGTCGTTCCTCACCCACGTGGCGATGAGCCTGTTCCTCTCCGCGTGGGACCTGCTCGCCATGGTGCGCGAGGGTCCGGTGCATCACCCGGTCGCGTTCGCGTGGTCGGTGGTGGTGACCGGGCTCATCTATTTCAACTTCGCGTGGTTCCGGGAGCAGCTCTGCATCATCGTCTGCCCGTACGGGCGGCTGCAGTCGGCGCTGACGGACAGGGACTCGCTGATCGTCGGCTACGACGTGAAGCGCGGCGAGCCGAGGGGCCGCGCGGGGACGACCACCGGCGCGTGCGTGGACTGCAACCGCTGCGTGCAGGTCTGTCCCACCGGCATCGACATCCGGCAGGGGCTGCAGCTCGAGTGCCTCGGGTGCATGCAGTGCATCGACGCGTGCGACGAGGTGATGATCAAGCTGAACAGGCCGACCGGGCTCATCCGGTGGGACTCGGCGAAGGGACTGGCCGGCGAGCCGCGCCGCGTGCTCCGGCCCCGCCTGTTCATCTACGGCGCCCTGATGGTCGCGAGCATCGCCGCGCTGGTGACCGTGCTCGTGATGCGTTCGCCGTTCGAGGCCAACCTCTTGCGCGCGCGCGGCGTGCCCTGGGTGGCCGCAGGGGAGGGCGCGGTGCGCAACCAGTTCGAGCTGCACCTCGTGAACAAGAGTCCGGAGAAGACCACCTACGGGATCGCCGTCACAGGCCCGGACGCCGCCTCCTTCGTGGTGCCGCAGATGGAGCTTCAGGTGGGATCGCTGGAGAGCTTCCGCCTCCCGCTCTTCGTCACCGCGAGGCCGGACGAGGTCCCGGAGGGATTCGAGTTCACCGTGCAGATCAGCGACCGCAACACCGGAGAGTCACGCGGCGTGAAAGGAAGGTTCCTCGGGCCGAAGGGGTAGGTCGTCGCCTCACCGTTCCTGCGACGTCCGCTGCGGATTCCCGGCCCCGTTGAGCCATCCGCTCGGGGAGGGGCCGCGTCCGAGCACGGGGAACGCGACCAGCTCACGCCGCGGGTGGTCGTAGAGGATCCATCGGCCCGCGGCGAGGACGGGCTCGCTGTACCAGGGCTCGACCGGCTGTGAGACCGGGCACGCGAAGCGCTCGACGCCGTCGAAGCCGGTCTCGTGCAGGGTCAGGTTCGCCAGCGAGTTGCCGCCAGCGGGATTCGGCACCCGCTCTCCGCTCGCGATGAGCACCGTGTCCGCGTCGGTCAGCAGCGGTGGCAGCGCGGTGCCGTGGGTCGGTCCTCCCACCGTCCGGCGCCACGTCTCAAGTCCGGTCTCGAGATCGAAGCGGCGCAGCGCGAGGCCGTCCGACGAGCACACGTTCCACGCCGGCTGCGGCCACAGGATCACCTCGAAGGCCGCGCCCGCCTTCACAGCCGTCGAGTAGCCGCCGTAACGCCAGCCCGGGTGGACCAGCGGCTGGGTGGACACCATCGTGCCCCCGTTCGTCTCGAGCACGCCCAACAAGGATGGGCATCCGGTCGTTGCCACGCGCACGCCGAGCCGTGCCCCGGAGACCAGGCTTGGCGGCGTCCTCGCGGCGAACCATCGCCGCTGCAGCGAAGGGGTCAGCGCGAGCGTGCCGTAGTGCGCGCCGTCCGAACGGCGAAAGGCGTTCACCCCGATGGCCTGGTACTCGGACGACCCGTCGATGGCGATGAGCAGGTCGCCCAACACCGCCGACGCCTGCATATGCGAGACGCCCTGCGGCACGGGAACCTCCCAGCGCAGCCCGCCATCCGGCGCGAGCGACACCAGCGTCATCGTCTCGTCCTGCCCCGGCACGTACGGCGTGCGGTCGACCGAGTAGAGGTTGCCGTCCAGGTCGACCGGCAGTTGCCGCGCGTGGTTGCTCATGGGCCGTGTCCACTCGGGCTGGAGGGGAACCGGTGGCGGGCGCACGCACGTCTTCGCGCTGCAGGTTCCCTGCGCCTGACACGGCGAGGGATGGCCGCACGGCGCACCGTCGGGCGTCTCGCGCTCCACGCACGCGCCGCCGACGCAGATGTCCTGCACGTCGCAGCCGAGGCGGCCGCAAGGCGTTCCGTCGGCCACCGGTGTCTGCGTGCAGCCGAGTTGCGGATCGCAGCTTGCGGCGAGGCAGGGTGACTCGGGCAACGGACAGATGATCGGGATGTGGACGCAGCCCGTGGAAGAGCACGCGTCCCTGGTGCAGAGGTTCGCGTCGTCGCAGCTTCGTGAGCGGCCGGCGCACTGGCCTCCGAAGCACGCCGCGTCCACCAGGCACGGGGCCTCGCACGGCGTTCCATCGGGAGCGGGCTCCACCACGCACCTGCCCTCCTCGATGTCGAAGACCTCGCGCGTGCAGGAGGTGGTTGCGTCGCACGCGGGCTGCTCGAGCCCGACGCCGCGGAGCTCCAGCGAGAGCTCCGTGCCCTCCGAGGTGAAGTGGATGCCCCCGGTGTGCGCGCCTGGCGCCGGCGGGCTGAGCTGAACGACGACCTCCGCCTTCGAGCCGGGAGACACGATCAGACCTCCGGGAGGGACTTCCACGCTGAACGGCGCGTCCACCGCGATGGACAGCGTCCGCTCGACGCGTCCCTCGTTCCAGACCACCACGGACCCCGTGGCGCGTGCTCCCACCCACACCGGCGGCAACTCCAGCGGCGAGGGCGTGAGGAGGGTCAGCTCCTCGGAGATGCCGCTCGGAGACGGGTTCGCCGTGGACGACATCTGGACCGTGTGCGAACCGCGACAACGCCGCGCGGCTTGACGGGAAGGCAAGCGGGCAAGCACGCTCCCGCTCGCAGTCCTTTCTCGTTACAGGGGGTAAGCGCCATGCCGCAGCCGAAGCGTCAGCAGCTCAAGTGGAAGCACACGGAGTCGGATTACATCGGAGCGGTCTTCGAGGAGCTGCTCGTGAAGTTCGAAGACCGGTTGCTCGATCGCGGCGCGGATGCCGCCTTCCGGGCGAAGTTCAGCAAGCTGCGCGCGGATTCGCTGGCCGCGCACACCGGCAAGTTCGGGAGCAACACCACCCAGTACACGAGCACCGCGCAGGTCAACGCGCTGCTCAAGCTGGTGCGCGCGACCACCAACGGCATCCGCGCCAACATCCGCCGGCGCTTCCCGCACCGGAAGGAGCTGCACAAGGCCTTCGGCGTCGGCGAGGCGGACAAGAGCGGGACGACCAAGGGCGCGCTCTTCCTGATCGAGAGCATCCAGAAGGCGGTGACCGAGTACCCCGTCGAGGTCGCCGCGGCCCGCATCATCCAGCGTGACATCAACTCCCTCGAAGAGCTCCACCGGAACCTGCTCGCCGCAGAGACGAAGCAGGGCAAGTCGATCGGCGCCAACATCATCAGCACCGCGGCGCGCGATTCGATCCACCGCGAGTTCATCGAGATGATCGACGAGGTGCTCGGCATGGCGATGATGGAGTTCGCCAACGAGCCCGAGATCCTCGCGCTCTTCACCCACCCGGTTCCGACCCGCCGCACGAAGCCGAAGCA
>CAZCWA010000312.1:0-6368 GCA_964502265.1 uncultured Myxococcaceae bacterium
GGCCGGCCCACGAACACGGTGAGCGCCACGCCCATCAGCCCCAGCAGCGCCACGAAGAGCACCACCACGCCGCGAAGCCCCGTGTCGAAGAGGCTCCAGATCTGCGTGTGCAGCGGCGTCGGCCCCACGCTCGCGCCCACCGTCCCCAGCACCGTCTCCGAATCGCCGTGGCAGCCCGCGCAGGAGGGGGCTTCGTCCGCCCGGAGCGCGCGGCGCACCTGCACGTGATCTTCGGGGGGAAGGATGCCGTCCGCGGCCTCGCCCACGCGCAGCGGATCGCGGGCCCACTGCACGGTGCCGTCCGCGCCGGCCACCCAGACGGGGCCCACGTTGGGGTGCATGCGGGAGGTGGACTGCAGCGCCTCGCCCACCGCGCGGTGGGTGGTGCCGGGTTCGCCCGAGCCGCCCTCCGGGATCACCGCGAACGCGCTCGAGACGAAGTCTGCCAGCGCCTCGGCTTCGGTCCCGGTCGACTCGCGGAGCGCCACGTCCGCGCGACGCGAGAGCTCCCAGGCGCCCAGCACCGCCACGCACAGCCCGGGCACGCCCAGTGCCCAGAACAGTTTCCACCCGATGGTGCGGGGACGCAGTGGCATCACACGAGGAGGAGGAGAGGACGAGAAGGGCGCCGGCCGCCGTTTGGAGAGAGTGGAACTTCACCGTCTCGCCGCCGGCATGTCAAAGGGGAAGCACTTGAAATTCGGGAGGGTTTACGAGTTGCTGCCCGCATGCTCGCCCCCCTGCTGAGGTCCCGGCTGATCCCCTTTCCGCACGGCTTCTCCACCCGCGAAGGGGGCGTTTCGGAGGCGCCGTGGGACTCGCTCAACCTCGGGCTGCAGGTGGGCGACGAGCCGGCGCGGGTGTCCGAGAACCTGCGCAGGGTGTGCGCGGAGGTGGGCGTCCTCCCCGGTGTGCTGGCGACTGCGACGCAGGTGCACGGGGACCGGGTGGTGGAGGCGATGGCGGAGAACCTCTCCGCGCTGGGCGAGGCGGACGCGATCTGGACGAAGGCGCCGGGGGTGGCGGTGGGGGTGAGGACCGCGGACTGCGTGCCGATCCTGATCGCGGACCGGGAGGGGGGACGGGTGGCGGCGGTGCACTCGGGGTGGCGCGGGACGGACCTCGAGATCGTGCGGCGGGCGGTGGAGGACCTCGCCGCGGACGGGGCAACGGCTGAAGGGCTGGTGGCGGCGATCGGGCCGTCCATCGGCGCCTGCTGCTACGAGGTGAGCGAGGAGCTCGCTTCGCGGTTCGCGGCGCGCTTCGGCGAAGAGGTGGTGACGCGGCCTCGGGGCCCGGCCGGATCGCCGCACCTGGATCTGCCGCGCGCGGTTCACAGGACCCTGCGCCAGGCCGGAATCCCCGAGGCGAACATCGACGACCTCCGGCGCTGCACCGCCTGCCAAGGGGCGCACTTCTTCTCCCACCGCCGCGATCGGGGGCGCACCGGCCGGCACCTGGCCCTGATCCTGCGGCCGCCCACAGGCCTGTAGCACTGCGCGTTTTCTTGACCCTCCGGAAAGCCACTCCCTAAGCTCGTCCGGCCTTGGCCTCCCTGCTCCTCGCCAACTTGCGGCACCTGCCGCTCGCCTTTGCCGCGCTCACCGCCCTGGGCGGCTGCGCCGGCGCGGGGAAGGCGCGCGTGCAGGAGAAGGAGCTGGCGGACCTTCGCGCCGAGCTGCGCGCGGTCCGATCCGAGCACCAGCGGCTCGAGCAGCGGGTGATGCGGCTGGAGGGCGAGGCCGTGGTGATGCGTGCCGCCCGTGCCCCCGCCCATCCACCGGTGACCGCACCCGATCCTGCGCCGGCCGAAGAGGAGAACCTCATCTCGCGGCTCGAGGTGACGAAGCTCCAGCCCCGGTCCGAACCGCGCGCTGAACGACCGCCCCCGCCCGCCGTCCCCATCCGCGCGGCGGTGCGCGAGCCCACCGACGATGAGGTCCTCGAAGCGCTCGGTGTCGGCGGCGAGTCACCCGGCGAGTCACCCGGCGCATCACCCGGCGAAGCGGAGGGGCTCTACGAGCGCGGGATGCAGGCGCTGCGGACGGGCGATCCGCTCGGGGCGGCGAGGGCGCTGAAGGACTTCGCGGCCCGTCATCCCCGTCACCCGCAGGCCGACAACGCGCTGCACTTCGCGGGCGTGGGGCTGGCGGCGGTGGGCGATCTCGAGGGCGCCTCCCTCCTCTTCGAGCGCGTGCTCGCCGATCATCCCGCCGGCGACGCGCGCATGGACGCCATGCTCGAGCTCGCGCAGTGCCGTGCGAAGCTCGACCGCCGAGACGAAGCGCGGGCCCTCTACCTCGAGCTCATCCAGACCTGGCCGGGGACACCGGCGGCATCGCACGCGCAGGCGCGCCTTGCCGGACTCGGCCCCTGATGTTGAAAGGAAGCACCATGCGGACCCGCCTCATCGCCTCCCTCGCGGCACTGCTCGCCACAGGTCCCGTCACCGTCGCCTTCGCGCAGTCCGACGACGATCCGGGTGACACCGGCGAGGCCGTCTCCGGCGACTTCGGGGACGACTTCGACGCAGACTTCGACGAGACCCGGACCGAGCGGGACGTGGCCCGTCCGACGCGCGGCGACCGCGTGCAGACCCGGCGGGACGGGGCCCGGGAGAGCGCGCCCGGACAGGTGCACACGGTGGTGCCCGGCGACACGCTGTGGGACCTCTCGCAGAGCTACCTCGGCAGCCCCTGGTACTGGCCCAAGGTCTGGTCCTACAACCCGCAGGTCGCCAACCCGCACTGGATCTACCCGGGCGATCAGATCCGCTTCTTCGGCAGCGGCGAGGAGGTCCCCGCGCGCGTGGAGGTGGGTGATCGCCTGATCGCCACCACCGGCGGCGACGAGCAGACCTTCGGCGGGGACGAGGAGGAGGGCTCGGTGCAGGCCACCGGCCGCATCGGCTACGAGCCTGCGGGGCCGTCGCGTTCGGCGCTGCAGGGCTTCGTGACCCAGCGCGAGCTCGAGGAGTCCGGCAAGATCGAAGGCTCGTTCGCCGAGACGAACATGCTGTCCTTCCCGGACACGGTCTACATCCGGTTCAAGGACCGGGACGATGTCCAGGTGGGCGGCCGCTACGTGGTCTTCCGCACTTCGCACCGCGTCCGCCACCCGTCGACGAAGGCGCGCCTGGGCTACCTGACCCACTTCCTCGGGACGGTGCGGGTGCTCTCGGTGGACCGCGAGTACGTGACCGCGCAGATCGACGGCTCGTGGGACGAGATCCGGCGCGGCGACCTCATCGGCCCGCTGCACGAGGACCTCGCGGTGCAGCTCGTCCGCCGTCCGAACGACCGCGAGATGGAGGCCACGCTGGTGGAGCTGCTGGAGCCGCACGTCACCCTGGCCGGCGAGCACCAGACGGTGGTGGTGGACCGCGGCGCCTCGGATGGCGTGCAGCCGGGGAACACCTTCCACATCGTCCGCCAGCAGGACCTCGGCGGGAACCTGATGCGGCCGGAGCGCGGGCAGAACGACAAGTGGCCGGTGGAGACGGTGGGCGCCTGCGTGGTGCTGGACGTGAAGGACAAGGCCTCCACCTGCCTGCTCGTCCGCTCCATCCGCGAGCTCTACCGCGGCGACCGGATGGTGATGCGCGTGGACGGGCAGACCACCGCCCGGCGCTGAGATGTGGTTCTAAATCAGCGGATTCACTCGGGTTTTTTAGAAATCCGCACAGCCTGCGCTTGACCTCGGCGGAACGGCGCGGTTATCAAGCCGCCCCCCTCCTGTCGGCCCTCACCTTTATATAGGTGCCGCAGGGGAGGGTGGCGGGCATGGCGACTCTACGAGAGACAGCGCGGACGGATGAGGCGGAGCGGGACGCGCTCCTGGGCCTGTGGTCCGTCCCCGGCGTGGGCCCGGTGGCGCTGGCGCTTTTCACGAAGCTGGCGGGCGGGCAGTTGGGGTCGATCCGGGACGTGGCGGCGGAGACGTGGCTGCGCGGGATCGGGAAGATCTCGCCGGGGCTTCGCGGAAGGCTGGAGGCGGCGGGCACACCGGGCGAGGCGGCGGAGCGGGTCCGGGAGCGCGCGCGCCGGGCGGGGATGGCGATCTCCTTCCTCGGGGACGCGGACTATCCGGAGCCTCTGGCGGAGCTGGAGGACGCGCCGCCGCTGCTCTTCCGGATGGGCAGGGTCGGGGTTCCGCGGCGCCGGGTGGCCATGGTGGGCAGCCGGTCGCCGGACGGGGGCTTCCTCCAGTACGCGCGCAAGGTGGCGGCGGACGTGGCGGCGGCCGGGGTGGGGGTGATCTCCGGCGGGGCGATGGGCATCGACCGGGTGTGCCACCTGGGCGCTCTGGACGCGCGCGGCGAGACGTGGGCCTTCCTGGGCAGCGCGCTGGACGAGGTGGACCCCGCGCAGATGGGGGTGGCGGAGGAGATCCTCTCGGGCAACGGTTGTCTCTGGTCCGAGTTGCCGCCGGGCGTGCGCGCGGACAGGACCACCTTCCCCAGGCGGAACCGGCTCATCTCCGGGAGCGCGGACGCGGTGGTGATCCTGCGGGCGGGTGAACCCTCGGGGACGCTGCACACCGCGGAGCATGCGCTGCGGCAGGGACGGAAGCTGCTGGCCATGCCCGGCGATCCGTGGAAGCCGGAGGCGAAGGGCGCGAACCGCCTGCTGCAGTCCGGGCAGGCGGGCCTGTGCTTCGGGGCCGACGACATCTTCGAGGCGGTGGGGCTGAAGGTGGAGCGGCTGGGGGCGGTGAACGGGCCCGGACGGCCGGTGGACGACCTGGGGCTCAGCGGGAATGCGAAGAGGGCGCTGGAGGCGTTGAGGCCGAAGGATCCCCGCGTGTTGGAAGAGGTTCTGGCGCAGTGCGGATTGCCGCCCGTCGAGGGCGTGACCGCGCTGGCCGAGTTGGAGTGTGCCGGGCTGCTCGTGCAGCACCCGGGGCGGGTGTACGAGAGGGTTTGAGAGGTTCTACCGAGATGGCCGCGAAGAAGACGACGACTGCGAAGAAGGCCGCTGCGAAGAAAGCGCCGGCGAAGAAGGCGACCGCGAAGAAGAAGAGCGCGGCGAAGAAGGCCTCGGCGACGAAGGCGCGCAAGGCGGAGCTGGCGGTGGTGGAGGCGGACGGCGAGGAGACGGCCCCCTCCGCCAGGAAGGGCAAGCCCATCTCGCTGGTGGTGGTCGAGTCGCCGGCGAAGGCGAAGACGATCAAGAAGTACCTGGGCGCAGGCTACGTGGTGAAGGCCTCGGTGGGGCATGTGAAGGACCTGCCCAAGAGCCGGATGGGCGTGGACCTCGACGGGGACTTCACGCCCGAATACGAGGTGGTGAAGGGGAAGGAGAAGGTCCTCTCGGACATCAAGAAGTACGCGCTGAACGCCCAGACCGTGTTCCTCGCCACCGACCCCGACCGCGAGGGAGAGGCGATCGCCTGGCACATCGCCGAGGAGATCGGCCACCCGAACGCGCACCGGGTGATGTTCAACGAGATCACCAAGAAGGCGATCCAGAACGCGATCCAGAACCCGCTGCAGCTCTCGAAGGAGAACTTCGACTCGCAGCAGGCGCGGCGGGTGCTGGACCGGATCGTGGGCTACCGGATCTCGCCCATCCTCTGGCAGAAGGTCCGCCGCGGGCTCTCCGCCGGCCGGGTCCAGTCGGTGGCGGTGCGGCTGATCGTGGAGCGCGAGCGCGAGATCCGCGCCTTCGTCCCCGAGGAGTACTGGTCCCTGGACGCGGAGCTGTGGGGGAAGGTGCCGCCGAAGTTCCGCGCCAAGCTCTTCCGGGTCGACGGTCAGAAGATCGAGATCACCAACGGGGAGCAGGCCCGCGCGCTGGAGGCGGAGATCGCCCGTGCGCAGTTCACCGTGGCCAAGGTGGACAAGCGCGAGCGGCGCCGCAACGCGCCCGCCCCGTTCATCACCTCCAAGCTGCAGCAGGAGTCGGCCAACCGGCTGGGCTTCACCGCCAAGAAGACGATGACGCTGGCGCAGCGGCTCTACGAAGGCGTGGAGCTGGGCGAAGAGGGGCAGACCGCGCTCATCACCTACATGCGTACGGACTCCACCCGGCTCTCGAACGACGCGGTGCAGGGCGTGCGCGAGATGATCGACGGCAAGTGGGGCAAGGAGTACCTGCCGGACGAGCCGCTGGTCTACAAGACCCGGAAGAGCGCGCAGGACGCGCACGAGGCCATCCGGCCCACCTCCCTGGAGTACCCGCCGGAGAAGGTGAAGGAGTTCCTCGAGCCGGACATGTTCCGCCTCTACGAGCTGATCTGGAACCGCTTCGTGGCGTGCCAGATGAAGCCTGCGGTCTACGACCAGACCACCGCGGACATCGCCGCCGGCCGGGCGACGTTCCGGGCCAACGGCTCCACGCTGAAGTTCCCCGGCTACCTCGCGGTGT